>JAEZKS010000217.1 GCA_023436075.1 Methanobacteriota archaeon | reverse complement strand
GTCGATGACCCTGTAGCCGTCAGCGGTAACGAAGACCTGGTCCGCTTTTAGATCGCCATGGATGATCCGCGAGTTCTTCTCGATTGCCTCATAGACCCCAGGCGAGTCAGCCCATGAGCGTGCCTTTTTGACTGCGGGCGAGTCGACCCACTTGAATCGTCTGTCAGCGACCAGTCGGTCGAGCCTGTCGAACGTGGCCTGCGTCACAGCCGACCATGCTTTGGCCGAGCCGATGTCCAGGTGCACGGGCAGATCGCCTCGAATCTTGCCGATCTCTGTTACCAGCTTTCTGCCATGCTTTACCAGATCGTTCTCGTCGAGAGCCACCTGACTCAGTTTCGGAGCATCGATCCAGTCGATGATCATAGTATCGCAATTGCCAAGCTTTCCGAGCGACCGGCTGCCGGGCAATAGTCCTGACGGCGTCTGCTCATAAAAGAGCGGCTCGACCGTAGGCGGAAGCTGGGACTTGTAGGCAAGCTTTCTGTTGTCATCGAGACGGAGTTCCTGCACGCAGGACAACGGCCACTCGTGAATCGACTTCCGACCCACGATTCTTGCATCAAGCGCAGCTTCCAGCTCGTCGTCCGAGTGCAGCAGGATATCCGGATATGCGGCGTGCGTCAGCATCTGTTACCCTCCCTGAACGCCGATCTCTCTGCCATGAAAACCGGCTTTTCCCGCCATAGCTTCGGCCAGCACACGCATGCCATCAGGCGTCAGACAGTAGCATTCGCTACTGCACGTGGCCAGATCCTTATCCGCGAGCTCATGCAGGCAGTCGGCGTAATGATATGAGATGTCTCGGCCAGTCTGTAGCCTCTCCGTGACAAATCGCAGTCCTCCGGCGTGCTTTCCGGAGAAGATCTCGTTCAGTTCCTCGCTGGTACGGGGCTTCTGGAGCAGGTACATGATCCAGAACTGTGTCCGGTACTTTCGGATTTCCGTCATCCTTTTCTCGATGCCCAGCTCGTACTGCGAGAGATTCGGCTCCTTGCCCTCTACTATGCGCAGCGTCTCCAGCCCGAGGTCGATTGCGCTCTTTAGCATGACGAGCGCGATGCCCATGCTGACGAGCGAATCGACGAAAGTGAAGCCAAAGCGGGCGAACAGGACTCCTACCAGGACGGCCGCGGAGATGAGCACGCTGTTCAGGTTGTCGATGGCCAGGATGATCAGGGAGAACTTCCCGGAGCTCCGCCCGTGGAAGCGCTGGTATAACGACAGCAGGTAGCATGCCACGCCGGTGAATATGGCGACTGCGATCGGGACGATACCAGAATCTACAGGCTCAGGATACAGGAGACGCTCGAACGACTCGTAGCCGAGTACCAGGCTCAGTACGACGATTACGGCGACTATGGCCGTATTCGCTACTGACTCCTTTCGGTACTTTATGCCTGCGTATGCCGCCGCCGACGTGACGATGCTCGCAGTGTTGTCTACGCCGCTGGAGATCAGGCCCATGCTGTTCGACAGGAGGCCTGCCGCAAGGCTCACCGCCGCTATGACGACGTTGATGACGATCGACATCGCGGACGCATGAAGGCCGCTGGAGATGCTTTCCATGGCCCTGGCAAACTTTCCCGTGGCTGTCGAGGCTGCGGCCGCACCATTTTGCGTCAGGCTGACATGGCCGTTTTCCTCTTTCGCATAGCCTTCCGCGACGAGGCCGTCCAGGGACGTGCCGAAAGCGCCCATCGCCTCGAACATTTCACGGATGCTGTGTCCCCTGTGCGTTGCGACGATCCCCCTCTCATACGTCCTGCGCAGTTCTTCCCTGCCGGGGGATTCGTCTCCGATCGCCATCAGCAAGAGGATCTTTGAATAGCCATGGCTCCCGCCTCTCGATCGGTCCGCGAAAACATTACGGTAAATCTTTCGGATGCTCCCGCGAGCATAGCTTACGCTATCCGCAAGGATTTCGAACGTTGTCATTTCTTACCTCTCTATGGCCGTGCTATTCGTCGAGCAGAGTCGACATGAACGCCTTCATTGCCAGGAACTGCTCTTCCTGTTTCTTCTTGATCTGGACTATGACCTCCTGGCCTTTGGGCGTTAGCGAATAGACCTTCCTCCGGCCTTCGCCCTGGCAGGCGATGAAACCTTTCGACTGCAGCGAGTCAAGCGCCGGGTACATCGAGCCAGGGCTGGGCGTCCATGAATGGCTGGTGTGGTGGCTGATCCAGTGCATCAGCTCGTAGCCGTGGGCCGGTCGCATGGACAGGGACAATAATATGCGGAGCTTCAGGAATCCCTTGCGCAGCTCCGGGTCTTCCGCGAAGGGCATCTCCATGCCATGAGCCCTGTGGTGCTGCTGCTCGTGCTCTTCCCGGGCCTGCGTCATCTTCTCGGCGAACTGCTCGCGCAAGGTCCTCCGGCGCTCATTCTGCTCTTCATGGTCCAGACGCTTTAGCTCGTTGATTTTTTCGAGGACGGCCCTCTGGCTCTCCTGCTGCTCGCGGTGAAGGCGCTTCAGCTCCTCGATCTGGGCATCGATAGCCTTCTTGCGCTCTTGCTGCTCTTCCTTCTGCAGGTTTTTCATCTCTTCAACCTGCTTTTTGATGGCGTCCCGACGCTCTATCTGCTCGTCGCGCTGCTGCCGTCGCAGTTCATCGAACTGATCCCGGAGCGCTTTCCTGCGTTCATCCCCGTCTACGGAATCGTGCACGCCTTCCACCTCTGTGCATTTTTAGAACATCCACTGGTATGCGAATACATGATCTTTTATCGTCCATCTCATATAAATTAGCGGTAAAGGGCGCCGTGTTTCTGCGGCGCCCCGTTCCGAATCCTATTTCGTCATAGACTTCTTGAACACCGGTATGGCGACCGCCAGGGTGATCGCGCCGAACACGAGCAGTATCGCGATCTGCGGCAACACGTCCTGCAGGCCGGCGTTCAGGATCATCACCTTGCGCATGGCGTCTGCGGCGTAGGTCACCGGCATGATCGCCGAGATCCACTGCATGAACCACGGCATCTGCTCCACCGGGAACATGATGCCCGACACGAACATCATGGGGAACATCAGCAGGTTCACGATCATCGTCCCGGTCTTCTGGTCCTCGGTCAGCGAGGTGAACAGGATGCCCAGGCCGATGAAGCTGAACACGCCCAGGAACAGCAGGCCGAACGTCAGCAGTATGCTGCCCTGGATGTGGACTCCGAAGAGCAGGACCGCCATCAGGAGCACGATGATGCCCTGGACAAATCCGCCGACTGTCAGCGCGACGCTCTTGCCGATGATGATCGACACCGGGTTGATGGGAGACGACAGCACGCCGTCGAAGGTGCCCCGCTCTTTCTCCTGGGAGATGCCTTCAGGGATGCCCGTCATCGCGGCCATCATCACGATCATCATCAGCAGGCCGGGCGCCAGGAAGTCGAAGTAGTTCGACCCGGGTATCGTGCCCTGGGCGACGGGGCTGTACGGCTGCAGGATCGACTGTGCGTCCACTGTCTCGTTGGCCCTATTGCCCAGCTGCGACACCAGGGCTATCGACCTGGTGCCGCTGATGCCACTGATGAGGCCTGAGGCCCCGGCCAGCACCTGCGCCCCGACCTGAGGGTTGCTGTTGTCATACAGCACGGTCACGTTGGCGGTCCTGCCCTGCGCAACGTCTGTCTCGAAGCTCGCAGGTATAACGATGGCACCGTCGATCTCGTTACGTGCGATCATGTCCCGGGCGTCGTCGGCGCTTGCGACCGTCCGAAAGTCCATATGCACGGACTGGTTGTTGAAGTCGTTAAGCTGTGCGATGAATGCGGCGCTGTCCCCGCTGTGGCTCATGTCGATGAGCGCCATCGGCATGTTCTGTGGCATTGAGGTGGTGTCCGGGTAAATGAAGCCGAACATCACCAGCAGCAGCAGCGGCATGATAACCATGAGCACTAGCTGCATCCTGTTGCGCACCACTTCGAGCAGCTCCTTGTTCATGATGTAGTAACTGTCAGTCAATATGTTTTTGAAGCTCATTGTCTCACCTCGCCCTCGATTTCGGAGCGTCCATCGTGGGATCATGGAACGCCGAGGTGGCGTTCCGGCTGGACGCTTCGTCCCTCATTTCTTTGCCAGTGACGTGCAGGAACACGTCTTCCAGGCTGGGCTCCAGGGTGTTGAACGTATCGATCCTGCCGCCGTCTCTCGCGATGGTACCGACGATGGTCTCGATCGCATTGCCGTCTTTGACAGTGATCTTGAGGTCGTACGCATCCTCCTGGCTCATGGCGCCGATACAGTCCAGGGCCTTGATCTTCTCCGCCAGCGCGGGGGTCAGGTTGGGGATACGCACGTTGAACACCTTCCCGTTGCCGTTCGACACCAGCTTCTTCAGGCCCTGTGAAGTGTCCAGCGCAGCGATCTTGCCGTGGTCGATGATGGCCACGCGATCGCTGAGCGCCTCCGCTTCCACCATGGCATGAGTGGTGAGGATGACCGTCGCGCCGTTCCTGTTGATGTCCCGGATGATATCCCGGATCGACAGCGTCGTCTGCGGGTCCAGGCCCAGGGTGGGCTCGTCCATGAACACGATCTTCGGCTCGGGGAGCAGCGCCCGGATCACATTGATCCGCTGTCGCATGCCAGTCGAGAACTTCTTCACCTGGGTGTCCTTCCACTTCGTCATGTTGACCAGGGCCAGCAGCTCGTCGATTCGTGCCTCGATCTTCGCCTTCGGCATCTTATGAAGGTGGCCGAAGTACCGCAGGTTCTCCGCGGCAGTCAGCTGCTCGTACATGATCATTTTCTCCGAGACCAGGCCGATGTTCTTCCGGACTTCTGCCGCCTCCTTGATCAGGTCGTGGCCCGCTACTCGCGCCGAGCCCGAGGTGGGCTGGGCCAGCGTACAGAGAATCCGGATCGTTGTGCTCTTCCCGGCGCCGTTTGGCCCGAGGAAACCGAAGATCTCGCCGTCCTTCACGTCGAACGACACGTCGTCGACCGCGGTGAAGCTCCCGAACTTCTTGACAAGGTTCCGGACTTCTATCGCGCAATCAGTCATCATTTCCCTCCGCATGTGTTTTTGTCCATATATCGGATGGTTCTGTCAGATATATGTATGAGCAATATGTAGTTGCGGTTATTATCCGATATATATATACAATCGATATAGTAACCGATATAGTATAAATACATTTCTAACCATTTTATATCGATTGATAACGTACTATTCGTTTCTTCAAGCGGAGGCTCATATCAGCAACTTCATTAAAAATCGCCTATATGCAATTGGTTTTTCTACCTGATACGTACGCTCTAGATTAAGTGCCGAGTTTATGGCCGTATAGATCTGACTCAGTTCTGCTCTGATTTTTTAATGAAAATTTATATCGGATAAACAGGCGATCATTATATCTGACCATAGTTTTTTACTGCATGAAATTGAAATATATCTGAACTGATCATCCGATAGAGAATTTTATGGTTAAAATCTATAAAGCACGGCGTCAAGATCAATGTGGTGTATGACGATGGCACAATCATCCGGACCGGAGGAAGTTGTCAGGCTTCCCGAGATGACGCCTGCTGAAATAGAGGATCTGCTCGCATCGCAGAAGATCTGCCGCATGGCTTTGAACGACGAGCCATGGCCTTACATCATCGCGCTGGACTACGTTTATTCCGGCGGCGAGATGTACTTCCACTTCGCCGACTACGGTCGCAAGATGGACCTGATCATGGACAACCCGGAAGTTAGCGTGGAAATCGACGACTTCTGCGGAGAGCAGCCCGGCTTCTGCACGCTAACCCTGATGGGACAACTTAAAAAGGTGACGAACCGCGAAGAAAAAGAGATGGCCGCCAGGGAACTGGTTGATACGGCGGACGAACGGGGCGGAGTGAGCAGCGTCGCAGCTAGGCACGGGACCACCAGCCTGGACATGGATTCGCTGACTTCCCGGAGATCGACTGTATACAAGCTTGAAGCAGACGCATTTGTCGCCCTGAAGTCTCCCGGCAGGTAAATCGGCCGCAGGCATAGGTGCTCGCAGCAGGCAAATGTTCACGAGATCAGTCGAGGCAGTGTACAATGGCAGTGTATAATAATACTGGCACACTGACTTCTGTTTCTCCTTGTGACAAGCTTTATACCACATCGCGCGCGTATACTCTGCTGCGCATGAGACGGTTCCGAGGGGCGTCGCGCGGAGCTTACTGTTATGGCTAAAGCGAAGAAAAAGTCCGGAAGCGAAGTGGAAATCAAAAGCAACCCGGTGCTGGACAACATCGCATCGTTCGTCGTCGAGATGTTCATCAAGGAAGACGTGAACTCGTTCGCGGAAGCGGACCTGATGCACGAGTTGCTGGTCTACAA
>JAEZKS010000200.1 GCA_023436075.1 Methanobacteriota archaeon | reverse complement strand
CAGGACCACCGTATTCCGGGGCATTGCGGATCGGCCGAAAGACATAGAGGCGATCGTGAAAAAGCTCCGGTGCGACGCCTACGTGATCCAGCAGGGCCGGCCAGAGATCGCCATGGACGACTCAATAAAAAAGCTGGAAGCGATCCCGAGGAACGAGCTGTTCGAGCTGGCCAGACATTCGAGACGCGTGACGACCACTGACAATGTGAAGGTCGTGAAGGTCAGAACCAGGGAAATGGGCGATGAGATCGTCCAGCCGTAAATTTACGCGCGACAGTGCTCAGGCACCTGTCATATGATCTTCTTAGTCGACACATGACTAAGCAAAGAAAAATATTGAAGCCATTGTGGGAAAACTCAATTTAACTTTATAACTTCCGTCTTCCCATTGCCTGTCTTGGTGCCGGCACAGGAGCCACAGGCCGGTCCTCGAGGGCCGGCGGGAGCTGCTTCTGCTCTTTCACACCGCCATTCTTGATTCGCCTCGCGCACTCCTTATGGATAGCCCTCCAGACCGCCTGCTCGATGGCGTCACGTCGGTACGCGGGGTCATAGCTGAAGTACGAGTACAGCAGGATACCCAGCGCCAGCGCGATGACGATGAGCACCACAGCGAGCCCGGCGTACACCGTCTCATTCAGTCGGTCAGTGAGATAAAGCGCGGCTTCTGCGGCGATGGCCAGTAGCATTGGCAACAACAGGCCTGCGTAGGACAGCAAGAATTTCCGCGGCTTGTGAACGCCGGCCTTCGCCTTGAACTGGGAGATCTTATCCATGACGTTCAGCTTTTCGCCGGTATTACACGACGCCGTGACGTATGCGGCCACGTCCTTTAGCTGGTCCTTCGAGAGCGACGTGCCGGATAATGCCACCCGGACATAGCCCACCAGCGGTGTGCTCAGGCGCTCCGCGGCACGTTTCTCCGCGGCCTCCCTGATGGCGTACACTTTCTTGATCGTCGCCAGGATCAGCTCTTCGTTATTCATGCAACTCCACCCAATCCTCGTTTTACTATGATGTCACTAATTAAATACTTATACGAGAAAAGTTTTGTCGTAGCATCCGGTTGCTTACGATAAGCCAGTATAGAACATAAGACCGATAGGGGACACAAAGGTTCACAAAGCGCACACGAAGGTACGCTACGGGCTTTTTATAAGAGGACGGTGGCGGCAGCAGCAAGCCTGCTATTTTATCCCGTCTTCGTGTATCTTCGTGCGTACTTAGTGAACCTTTGTCTCCTGAGATACAGGTCGTATGCGCTGGTACAGGCTGTGTGCATACATCGTTTAAATGCGGAATTCCACAAGTATTAATAGGTCCGGCCACTTAAGACATCTCGGAAACAGAAGGGGTATTAGTTTTTATGAAGGTCATAGCGTTCGTGGGAATGCCGGGTGCGGGGAAGTCGGAAGCCTCCGCCGTCGCCCGCGAGATGGGCATGCCCGTCGTTATCATGGGAGACGTGCTCCGGGATGAAGTCCGGGAACGGGGGCTGCCGCCCACCGACGAGAACATCGGCGGAGTCGCCAACCAGTTGCGCAAGGATGAGGGCATGGACGCGATCGCGAAGCGATGCATCCCGAAGATCGAGGCGCTGCGGGCGAGAGCCGTCGTGATCGACGGCATCCGGGGCATTGCCGAGGTCGAGACGTTTAAGCGGGAGTTTGGCGAAAACTTTACTCTGGTCAAGATCGATGCGCCGTTCGAGCTGCGGCTGGAGCGGCTGCGCCGGCGGGCGCGATCGGATGACATGGGAACCGCAGACTGGCTGAAACCGCGGGACGAGCGCGAACTCTCCTGGGGCATGGGCAAGGCCATCGAGGTGGCCGAGAAGTCGGTCGTCAACCTGGACCCGATCGAGAAGTTCAAGGATGAGATCAGGTCGATCCTCAGGAAAGAAGGTATCAGCACGACCGTCTCCGCCCTGTTGTTCCCCACGGAGGTGGAAGAGCGCGTCAGGAAAGCAGTCGAGAACATCTTTCCAGGCACCCGGCTTACGCTAATCAAGAAAGAGGGCTACGTGGACAGGCTTGAAGGCACGGCGCCATCGCTGGACGCGCTACACGAGCTCCTCCGGCGGCAGAAGATACTGGACACCGCGAGACACAGCTTCTTCGGCGAGCTGAAGGGCAAAGAGATTTCCTTTCAGCTCAGCAAGCAGGGGGCGCTTATGGGCTATGTGAACTTCCTGGACCACGATGTCGCGCTGGGCGGGATAGACGTCACGATCGAGACGGACGAGCCAGAGCTGATCATCGATTGGCTGGCCCCTGAAACGGCCGAAGGCAGGCCGGTCAGGGAGATAAGCCTGTGAGCCGCATTAGTTTTTCAGCATACAGGATGGCAGAGAGCCAGTTCTCCTGGGCTCCAGTCCTGGAGGACATAGGCTACGAAGGCTGGGAGATCGTCAGCGAAGGGCGGCAGAAGCTCACGCCCGATGCGCTGCCCCGGGTGCGGGACATCTTGAGCACAACGAGCATGAAGATCTCGGTGCATGGCCCTTTTTCGGATCTTAACCCCGCCTCGCTGATCGACCCGATCTGGGATGAGACAATCAGACAGATCAACCAGTGTGTCGCACTATCCGCAGAGTTTACGGATGTGGTCGTGGTGCATCCCGGGACGGTGTCACCGCTGGGCAACCATCTTCCGGACAAGGTCTGGGAGAGGAACGTCGAGGCACTGAGGGCGATCTGCGATCACGCGAAGGACTACGGCGTGCGCATCTGCCTGGAGAACATGCCTGACATGGAGAAGCTGCTATGCCGGACTCCCGACGAGCTGTTCGGCATGGTCGAGGCTGTCGACCGCGAGAACATCGGGACGACCTTCGATGCCGGCCACGCCAATACTACAAAGAATACGGCGAAATACCTGAAGGAAAAGCGCCGCATCACTCACGTTCACATTCATGACAATCAGGGAGTCACTGACCAGCACCTGGCACTCGGCGAAGGTACCGTCGACTGGGGCTTAGTGCTCGGCAAGCTGAAGGACTTCGACGGCCTCATGGTCGTCGAGGGACGCAACCTGGAGGAAGGAAAACGCAGTCTCAAGTTCTTGAAAGACCGGAAACTGTAACGCCGCAGAAAGATGATAGCAAAGGCTTCGACAAGCTAAGGATTTTCTTATTATCACTAGGCCACATGGTGAACGACGCCTACTCCAACGTCATCCCGCCCTTGCTGCCGCTGCTGCAGCAGACATACGGGTTAACCTACGCGCTGTCCGGCTTCATCATGACCGTGTACACGATCACCTCCAGCGTCATCCAGCCGATCTTCGGCTACATCGCGGACCGGCATGGACGGCGCTGGCTGATCGCGTTCAGCGTGCTCTGGATTTCGTTCTTCATGTCGATGGTAGGCCTCGTCAGCTACCTGGGCCTGGACGGCAATAGCGCATATGTCTTCATTCTCGTGATGGTGGGCCTTGCCGGTTTCGGCTCGTCGGCGTACCACCCGCAGGCATCGTCTATGATACCACGCATCAGCGGGGATAGCAAGGGTGTCGGTATGTCGATCTTCTCAGCCGGCGGCAACCTTGGTTATGCGATCATGCCACTGGTGGCCGTGCCAGTAGTGCAGATGTGGGGGCTAAAGGGAACTATGATCCTGTTCTTGCCCGGGCTGGCTACTGCGCTTCTCCTGCAGCGGTACGCGCCGGAAGCGCCACAGGCGAAGGT
>JAEZKS010000199.1 GCA_023436075.1 Methanobacteriota archaeon | reverse complement strand
GTTTTATATTGCCGCGCCCGCTGCGCCCGCTGCGACCTTAAATTGCGTGTTAGCCTTATTTAAATATAAACTGCGGTCCCTGCGTCATAGAACTGTTCCTATCGTTCGGCGCAGAAGCCATGGCAAGAATGGTGCACGAGAATGTTATGAAAACCTCGTCCCTCCGCTCTGCCCGACCTCAAAACGCGCGTGAGGCCGTGCCCGCAGTCTTCACAAACTTTAAGCCATCAGACCTGCTTTTACTTTTCTCGGAGGAAGCAAGGTGAAGATCACTGCATTTACTGTCGACGACGTACCCATGATTCAACGGGGAGATGACCTGGCGAAGGTCGTCGTCGAGCGGGCGAAGCTCGAGGATGATGACATCGTCGTGTTCGCCTCGACTATTGTTTCCAAGTCCGAGGGACGCCGCTACTTGCTCGACGCAATCGAGCCGACGACACTGGCCGAGGAACTGGCTGTCCTTAACAAGGAAGACCCGAAGTTCATCCAGTACGTGCTCGATAACAGCACTCGCATCCTCATCAAACACCCACTGCTCGTGCAGACTGTCTATGGAAACGTCTGCATCAACGCCGGGATCGACCGCTCGAACACGGAGTCGGGCTACATTTTGCTGCTGCCTGAAGATTCCGACCGCAGCGCCCGGCAGATCCGGGACCGCATTTTAAAGCTTACCGGCAAGACCGTCGCCGTGATCATCACAGATACCAACGGTCGTTCTTTCCGGGACGGACAGATCGGCGTCGCCGTAGGCTGCGCCGGCATCGCCGCGCTGCGCGACCGCAGGGGAGACGTGGACCTGTTCGGACACGAGTTGAAGATCACCATCCAGGCCATTACGGATGAAGTGGCCGCCTGTGCTAACATGCTCATGGGAGAGGCTGACGAGGGCACGCCCATCGCGGTCATCCGTGGCTATCCGTACCTGAAGGACGATAGGGGCATCAGGGCCTCGTTCCGGACGGACGATACCGACCTTGTGAAGCAGGCGCTCCTCGAAAAGATGGAACGGGAGAATACCACAGGCAATAAGGTAGTAAAGAAAAAGAAGGTAAAATCTTCCAATTAATTATTTTAAAATCGTATTGGCACTCCTAGCGAGCATCTATTGCTGTGCATAGCCTGTACTAAGACCTCGACGCTTACCTTGTCAAGGCTATGTGAAGGACCCAGAGCGCGGTTTTTAGGCCGCAGCGATCGCAGGCTTCGCCACGTAGCGGTCGCAGTTTCTTATAGTCCCGATAAATATGTTTAAACGTCTCCCAGGCTCCGGATCTCCTGGGCTCCTTTATTAAAAATCGTACTCCTGTGCTCCTTAAACTCCTCAGCTCTACCTTAGCTCCGTGTGCCTCCTTAGCTCCACGGCGGGAGATGAGGAGAACATGGAGTCGCGGTAGAGTTTCTGAGTTTAAGGAGTTAAAGGAGTACGGTTTTTTAACAGGGAGCTAAGGAGCTTCGGAGCCAGGGAGAACGACGTAAAACAAAAGTAGCCGCGCTCGCTGCGGCCTTAAATGGTTCCTTTCGTCCAAAGTCGAAAGCCCGGATCAAAAGACGCCACAAAGCGACCTTGTAAATGGACTACAAAAAGTAGAAACTGCCCGGAAAATGAGAAGGTTTCACTAAACCTTCTCGAAGATCCAGGCTTCGGACTCATCCGGTATCCAGAACGTGAACGGGTCGTGGTTGCTCTTGAAATCGTTGTAGTAGCAGCCGTAGATCTTCCCGTTGCGGTAATAGAAACCGTCCATGCCATCCCACGAGTAGCCGTAGTAGTCCGGCACGCGGATCAACTGCGATCCATAATCCCTCTGGTATCGGCCGGTATACTGCTTGACAGTATCGTAAACTATGTGATAGGTATACGTGCTCTCGTAGCCCCTTTCGTTGACGTGGACCGTGTAGCTGCCGAAGGTCACCCAGATGTCCTGTCCCTTTATTTTAAACGTGCCACTGACCGGATCGTGGAAGCCGGTGTTGGTCAGCGCCCATTCGACGTCCCAGCGATTGTTGCCGCGTTCGATATATCGCAGCTGGCCGTCCACGAAACCAAAGCCCTCGTCAGGGTCGCCGTCGCACGAATAGACCGTGGTCGTATACAAGGCGCCTGCGGGGGTCACCACTCGTTCCTGATGCCCGTAATAGTGATACGGCGTGGAATCACCGTTGACATAGCAATAGATGCCGTCGAAGGTGTAGGTGTCGGAGCCGCCGACCTCCTGCCACGTCCCGATCAGCGGGTCCGTGCATCCCGGGATCCCGCTGCCCGAAGCAGGTGCGCTCCCGAGCAAGCCGCCCGTTGCGGCATCGGCATCGCCGTCTGACGGCGTCCCGTCGTATACCATAGCCGCAAGCGCCACAGTCAGAATTGCCGTCAGCAGGACGAGAGCACCCACAAAAATTATACCTCTACTTAATCCCATAGTGTTCCTCAACCGGATGAAGTAATATCTGTTAGTAAATGAATAGTTATCGTTATTTACGATTAATTATTGTATCAAATATGAGAATTTGTAACCACGCAACTATTCGGCGATCACCTGAAGAAATCGTCCAGGCTGTGTTTCGGGATGCCATGCTCGATCTTGTACCTTTCGAGCCGCACGTCCGGGCTGATATATGAATATTTGGCGGGCAATACCTTTTTCGCCAGTGCCTTGTTGCGCCGGCTCTCGATTAGCTGGGAGTCGTAATACATTTCCCAGGTAGAGTTGTCGTCTGCCCGGAGGTCGACTGTCAGCCTTTGGGCCTCATCGGGTGATATCTTTTTAATCAATACGTTATAGCCGAGGCAGTGGGCGTTCGCCAGGTAATAGTCGCCATGGGATTTCACGATCGAAGCCCGGTCGCTCACCCTCCGAGCCAGCCATTCTATGTACAGGTCGACGACCTTGTGCTCGGGGGATATCTCCACGTACATCAAATTGCCTGCCGGCCTAGGCCGGGTGTGGGCGCGGAGCTTCTCATTCTCCCGTAAGACTTCCATGTGCAGGTGGAAGTATTTCAGAGAAAGCTCGTCCTTGCGGGCCATCACCTGACCGATGTCCGGGTAGTACGTTGACAGCAGACGCACCAGCTCGACTGGCTTGCAGTCCTTGTGTCTCAACGAAAAGTCAACATACGTGTGCAGTGAGGGCTGGCACCTGCTGTTGACCCGCGGCGGCTTTTCCCTCAGCTTAAGCTTGACAGAAGACGACACATGAGGCACAATCTCGGAGACCATTGCCAGAGTGTCACCATGATACTGCCGGAGCTTCGATTTCACGTCCTCATCGTCCCGGCCGCAGACCAACGTGATCGCCGGGTCACGTTTCAAGGCTATGGCGGCCCGTAATACGTCATCGACATCGTCTTTGAAGCCGACGATCACGTATATGCCCCCAGGTCTGCCTGCCGACGGCCGGCGACGATAATGAACGGCCTGGCACGCTTGAGCACGACGCCCATGCTGCATAACTGCTGATAGTTCAGTACCGGGCGGCAGCGAAGAATACGATTAGCAGTCCTCGGCCCGATGCCCGGTACTCTGATCAGATCAGCGTAAGATGCCGTGTTGATGTCCACAGGGAAACGGTCTCGGTTCAGGCGGGCCAGTACCATCTTCGGGTCCTCGTCAGGCAGGAACCCGTTATCGTTGAGGACTGACTCTATGTCGTGACATTTCAGCCCGTATTCCTTCAGCAGGAAAGACGTCTGGTATAGCCTTATTTCCCGCCATAGCGGCGAAGAACTGCGGTCGGACAGTGGCGTGTCGGGCACCGGGTCGAAGCTCATGAAGAACGGGCGGCGGAGTCCGTAGTCGTCCATGAACCGGCCGATGGTCGCGAGGATTTCACTGTCGGGCTCGCCGGTAGCGCCGATGACGAACTGGGTATCGTTCGCCCCTATGATGCCTTCGCCGTAGCGCACTTCGGTTCTCCGTCGCCTGACGGCATCGTAAGTCCATGACATCCTGCGTAAAATGTCGTTGTTATAGTCGAAGTTCGGGCATATCTCGTCGTAGCGCGAGCTGCACGTAGTCTCCGCGTTCACGCCGAACTTGTTTGCGTACAGCGAAACCTCCCGGATCAGGTCTCGTGGCACGCCCGGCATCATCCGGACATGGATATATCCCGTAAAGCCGCTGCCTCGCAGGGCTTTCAGGACGTCGAGCTGTCGCTCAGTCGTGAGTTCCGGGTCGCCGATGACGCCGGAAGAAAGGAACAGTCCCTCGATCGCGTTCCGGCGATAGAAGTCCCAGGTGATCCTGACGATCTC
Source organism: Methanobacteriota archaeon (assembly GCA_023436075.1). Lineage (GTDB taxonomy): Archaea > Halobacteriota > Methanocellia > Methanocellales > Methanocellaceae > Methanocella_A. Next base: position 11,806 of record JAEZKS010000199.1, on the reverse strand, counting down.
GTCGGGCGACAGGGAAGCGCGAGTCGCTTCCCGGCCGCACCGGTTCGGACAGTAGAGGCACTCGCCGCTGCAGCTGTTTGTCAGCAGGGTCTTGTAGAGCTGAATGCACCGGCCGTCGGGCGTGAAAGTGTGGCAGGTTGTGGTACTGTTACAGCTATCGTATTTGGTCCCGTCGGCCAGTATTTTCATCCGCTCTTCCAGCGTGCGATACTTCTCTCCCATCGATCGCAAATGTGCCAGGCTGCTATTTAAGGTCAATCCGAATGCGTCGTGAAAGTAAAATCAATAAAACGATCGAACGCATGGAAAAGATATTAGATACAAGATATAAATTCTAATAATATAAATGCGTCTCAATTCCATCGGTACCCGGACAATGCTAATCCTGGTTGCAGTCAGCATTTTGATAGTGCTCACGCTGGGCGGACTATGGCTTCACACGACACGGCAGCTTCTCGAGGATAACATTTACTCATCCGACCGCTCGGATTCCCGGCAACTGGCAGAGTACATACGGACGTACCTGGATGACATCACGAACAACCTGAATATTATATCGACGAACCCTGACACCATCAACGCGATCAGGTCCAATGATTCGATACGGCTGCAGCAGATCATCGAAAACCTGAACATGAGCAGCCCTCACATCGACGCAGTTGCCATTATCGATAACTCCGGACGCATCCTGCGTGGCACCCGGGTGTCACAAGTCCTGAATATCGATCTGTACCCGTGGTACGCCGAGATGACCCAGTATAAAACGCCTTACATCACTGGCATATACCATAGCTATTCGGCGAATGAATACGCTTTCGCCATCCTCACGCCCATACAAGATAACAACATGATTTATGGCAGGATAATGGCTGTAATTACTCCAGACACCCTGCATGACAATATAAAAGCGCATTATTACAACAGTCATGACAACATAATGGTGGTCGACAGCAACGGCCGGGTGATATCCAGCGAGGACCTGACGAAAATGACAGAAAACACGGATCTGTCGGCATATTCTCCTGTTCGGCAGGTCATCAGGGGGGCCAGCGGAGTGATCGAGCACTCGGACACATGGGATGGCCAGCAGCGAATATCGGCATTCCAGCCCGTGCCCGGCAGTAACTGGGGTGTGATCGTATCTACGCCCTTGAGCATCGAGTACAAGCAGTTAAACGATCTTATCCGATGGATTCTCGGCATACTGCTCGCGTCCATCGTCGCCGTCTCTCTTCTGGGATACCTGCTTTCCAGGCTTATCACAGGCCCGATTGTCCGGCTGTCAGAGACCATGAAACAGATTGCACACGGCAATTATCATCTCCGGGCAAAGACACGCAGGCGCGACGAGATTGGCGATCTGGCAGGAACGTTCAATACAATGATGGATAGCCTGGAAGATGAAAGGTCACAATCGGAAATGTACCTGGACCTGATGGGACATGACATCAACAACATGAACCAGGTTGCCCTGGGATATCTACAACTTGCCGAGGAAAAGATCAAGTCAGGGGAGCCTTTGCGCGATGACAGCAACGTGCTGATCACTAAGCCGATCGGTGCACTGGAGGACAGCTCCATGCTCATCGATAACATCAGAAAGCTTCAGCGGGCCAGGGCCGGGGAGATGCCTCGCGTGACGGTAGACGTCTCGGCTGTGATGAAGGAACTGAAAGAAAAGTACTCACACGTTCCGGGAAGGGATGTCCGCATCGTCTTCTCCGGCCCCGACAAATGCGAAGTAATAGCCAATGACCTGATCAAAGACATGTTTTCCAACCTCATCGGGAACTCCATCAAGCACTCGGACCCGGAAAAGCCTCTGCTTATCAACCTGATCATCAACGAAAAAATAGCTGGCGGCAAAAAGCTTTACGAGGTCGCCGTCGAGGACGACGGCCCCGGAATTCCCGATGAAATAAAGGAAAAGCTCTTCACGAGGTTCAGCCGCGGCAAGACGAAGGCAAAAGGAAGCGGCCTGGGGCTGTACCTCGTCAAAGCCATGGCAGAGAGCTATGGGGGAACAGTGCGCGTAGAAGATCGCATCATGGGAGATCATACGAAGGGCGCCCGGTTCGTCGTGACCATTCCGTCTGCGTAGCAAGACCCGACTACAGGTAAACGCCGATCAGCGCCAGGATGTCGACAATGATCGCGCCCGGTATGCCGCCCAGGGCACAGACGAGAAGGCTCGGCAAAGTATACGGGATGCCCATGTTGAGCACGAAATTAGACAGAAGCAAGATTAATAGGCCGCCCAGGGCGTTCAATATCAGCCATACAGCGATCTTGACGGTCAGCTTGAGCAACTTAATGGCTAAGATGACGATAATCGCTATGGCGGCGATTGCTATAAGTATAGTCCATTCCATGCCAGTCCCCTCTGTACTATGTATCTGATACTGAAGATATAGCCTTTGTGTTAGTCATTCGCGCATCTGTATGAAGTGGTAAATCATGGCATGTCGGAAGCCGGGTTAACGAATGGCTCATTCGTCACACACGGGCACGCGTGTTTCATAGCGGTTTTCAAAAGAAGCTTTCCAGCGTGCCCTGCACGCTCCTGCCTTTCAGCTCATCCTCGGTGTAGCCGAAATATCCCAGTATCCGCATGGCCGTCGGTATAAGCTGCTTGTCGATATAATAATCGGCATCGATCTCGTAGTTGCGCTCCTTCGCGTACAGCTTGCCGTCCTTGAACCTGTCGAACATCTCCACCGGGTAAGCCCGGTCGCTCAGGATACCCGGTCCCTTGACGATCACGTAGCTGATCTTGTTCCCGACCTCTGAGGCCATATCCTGCTCCATCGCCCGCTCGGCCGCCTTTACGTGTGCCTGTGCGCTCTCGTACCTGGTCACGCTCTTGGTCAGCGTCTTGTGGATGACTAGCTCGTCCAGCGGTACAGTGCCTTCTTTCACCCGGCGGATGGTTTCCTTAGCGAACTTCATGGCCTTCTCAGGGTTTTCCTCTTCAAGGATGATCCTGATGACCTCGGACTGCAGTTCCTTGGCCAGATCACACCAGTCTCCCCGTCGCACTTCGAGGCCGCGGACGATGATCTCGCCCTTCTCGTTCAGGCCGGCGTAGCGTTTCTTGGACTCAGTGAAGAATATCACACGATAATAATTGTCGACGTCCATGTCCAGAGGCAGCTCTTTCTTGACACGGTCGATGAAAGCGCGCACAGCCTCGCGCAGGTTGCCACCGTTCGATCGGACGAAGAGCGAGTCCGTGTCACCATAGAGCACTTCCAGTCCCATTTCGATGGCGATGTCGTTTGCCTTCTTGATGAAGTACCGGCCCCATGCCGACGTAGCCTCCGCACACTCCCTCCGGTACCATTTCGCTGCCGCCCATCCGGTGTAGCCGTAGAACGCGTTTGTGAGGATCTTGATCGTCTTTTGCCGGATGTCCAGCAAACGGTACTCGTGACTTTTCTTGTCCGTGACCGCCAGCTTTTTCTTCAGCGCCATGCGTCGCCCTACCAGCCCTTTCAGGATGGTCGTGAAGATGCCTTCCGGCGCCAGCCGGTACCGGTAGCCGACCTCCGGGGCCGGAGCCGAGCAGTTCCCTTTCTCTCCGGGGATGCAGACGGTATCGGGCGAAATGTTGTAGTTGATCATGATCGACGGGTACATGGCCGAGAAGTCCAGCGAAGCCACGTCTTTGTGCAGGCCTTTTACGGGCGGGAACACGAAGCCGCCCGCATACGTCTCGACCTCCCCGCCCCGCGACGGGATGAGTTCGCCCTGATCGTAGGCAGCGTAGGCCAGGTAAGCTTCGACCTGCCGACCCCTGCCCATCTTCGACACATTGTCCAGCGGCTCCCGGACCATGCGTGCGAACTCATACTGCAGCGGCAGCAGCTCTTTAGCGAGTCCGTAGGTGCTTATAACATCGTCCATACAATACTGTACTAGTGTCTTCCGGCGCTCAGGATCGTCCCAGTAGTTGCTGACCTGCGCCCCCGATATATTGACACGCTCGTCTTTCTCCATCACTCCAAGATAGTCGGCCACGTTGTCCAGTGTCTTGATCTTGATGCCGTCCACGTCCCTAGCAGCGACCTGGTACAGGTCGATGTTGAGACGGCCGATCAGTTTCACCTTCTTCTGGACGCCGCCCCGGCCGAACATCGGGCTTGTCCCGTCCCGGGAGACAGATAGTCTTATCTTATGATGCTTGGCCCGTTCGTGGATATAGGGCCAGTCGAAGGAGTCCTGGTTGTAGCCGACGATGATATCGGGATCATAATCGCTCACATACCTGACGAAGTCTTTTAAGATCGTCCGGTCGTCGTTGTCTTCCGCCTGGAAAATGAGCTGCTCTTTGTTCGTCTTGACTGATATGAGCACGATAGGGTCGGTCTTCGAGTTGGGCATGCCATGGGGGTTGTACATCTCACAGTCGAAGGCAAGAATTTTCACCGGCGGCTCTTCCTCACGCGCGAAGGCTGCCGGAGGTCCGCTGATGAGGAGGCCTGTGTCAGCATATTTCACTTCGACTGGCTCGCCCTCAGCCTCGATGCCGCCCATCGGGATGAGACGTTTATCTATAATATAGCGCACGCCGAAGAGAATGTCCGCCTCCCTGACGTCGCCGAACTTCGCCGCCTGCTCCCGCAGGTACGGTACGTCCCTCGGCAGTTGCGTGAAAATCCGGTAACACTTGATCGGGTCCCCGAAGTTTTTGCGGTCGACCACGTCGACCTTGACCGGTCTGACGATCTGGCCACCGATCACGTCAGAGATGTCCTCTATCGAAGAGATCGGCACGTCACCGTAAGGTATCACGTAAAAGTAGGGCTCGAAGGTGCGATCGAAGAGCACCACGCTCCGTCCTTCGTCGTCTACGCACCACACCCGCATTACCGGACGATCGTTCTCGACGATGTAGTCGGCGTCCAGCAGCCAGCCACGAAACTTCATTAATATAAAATGGCTCCGGTCTCTTAAAAAGCTTCTCTGTGCGGCCCGAATGTTATACCTGAATGCTATAATCCTGGCCTCAACGTGCTGGCGTTACAATAACTGAGCGCTACATTTATAAGTTACGAGCATAATTGTACATTGCTGTACAGCATTGATATCTTCTGAGGAAAAGCCGTGATCACTTTCAAAAACTTCTCGTACAAATATCCCCGTGGCACCGAGCCCATGTTAAAAAACGTCAACCTGGAGGTCCGCAAAGGCGAATTTCTTCTCATCACAGGCTGCTCCGGTGCAGGCAAGACGACTCTGTGCCGTGCCATGTTCGGCGCGCTGCACCATGACATCGGGGGAGACTTCGACGGCTCGCTGACCCTGAACGGCCGCGACGTCAAGGAGTACACTATCGGTGACATCGGCAACTTCATGGGCGTCGTGTTCGACGACCCGGACTCGCAGCTTTTCATGCCGCTGGTGGAGGACGAGATCAAGTTCGGCCTGCAGGCCCGCAATATGCCCTCGGGCAAAGACGACATCAAAAAGGCGCTCGACAGGATCGGCATCGGCCACCTGTCCAGGCGCGCTCCGCACGAGCTGTCCGGAGGCCAGAAGCAGAAGGTCGCCATAGCGGCCGCATTATCCGTTAACCCCGAAATTATTCTCTTCGACGAGCCGACATCACAGCTCGACCCGCAGAGCACCATAGAGATATACGAAATCCTGACCAGGCTGAAGGCCGAGGGCAAAACCATCGTGCTCATCGAGCAGAAGATCGAGGACATCATTGACAAAGTCGATAAGATCGCCGTCATTGACGGGGGTCGCGTCATAGCATATGGTGCACCCCGCGAAGTACTGAAGAGCAAAGAGCTGTACAATGTCATGCCATACCCGTGCGTCTCGCGGCTGGCGATGGAACTGAAGGCTCCGGAAATGCTGCTGAGCCTTGAAGAAGGACAGAAATACCTTGCGAACACTGGCATCTCCCTTAAGCCGGGCAATGGCAATGGCCGCCGTACCGACGCGCAGGCTGTGCCGCTGCTGGAAGTGAAGAACCTGCGGTTCGATTATGGTAGCGTCAAGGTGCTGCACGGCATCTCGTTCAGCGTCATTCCGGGAGACGTCATCGCGGTCCTAGGCCACAACGGCTGCGGCAAGACGACGCTGCTCAAGAACGTGATCGGCCTGCTGAAGCCGCCAGAGAAGGGCATGGTGCTGCTGGGCGGCCGGGACGTCGTCGACATGTCCGTGGACCAGGCGGCGAAGATGGCCGGGTTCCTGTTCCAGAACCCGGACAACATGCTGTTCGCTGACACGGCGCTGGAAGAAGTGATGTTCGGGCCCACGAACCTGGGCTTTGCAGACGCGAAGGAGCGCAGTCTCAAAGCTATGGAGGAAGTCGGGCTCGCCCACAAGACCGCCGAGTATCCGAGGTACCTGGGCAACGGCGAGAAGCTGCGGCTTTGCGTCGCCTCTATCCTTGCCATGGGGCCGAAGCTGATCATCCTCGACGAGCCGACCACCGGGCTGGACGACAACGAGTGCGCCCGGCTGATGGAAGTCGTGCTGAAGCTCAAGTCCGATGGCGTGGCCATCCTCATCGTGACCCACGACATGAACCTCGTGGCAAAATACGTGGACAGGGCTATCGTGATCTCGGAGGGACGCATCTTCCGGGACGGTACGCCTGCCGAAGTCCTGAAAGACGCGGCTGCCATGGAGGCTGCGTCTCTCAAATCCCCGCCGATCGTAATGCTTTCTGCGGAACGCGGCCGCGTGTGCCTGACAGTAGAAGAGTTCCTGGAGGCGCTGTCATGAGCGGCGCAGAGGTATTCCAGTACATCGACGGCGACACATTCGTTCACAAGCTGAACCCGATAGTGAAGATACTGTTCAGCGTCTTCGTGATCATCGCAGGAATCATCAACGGCGACCCGCTGGTACTGGTCCTGCTCATGGCCATCCCCATCGTAGCCCTGATGGTTGCAGGCATGACCAGAGACGTCATCAGCCAGGGCAAAATGCTGCTGCTGGTCTTTGCCGTCCTGATCCTGATCACCGTGCTCACCATGCGCTCCGGCGAAATGTACTCAGTCGGCGGCATCGGCATAGCCACTTACGATGGTATCCTCGCCGGCGTCATGATCTCGCTGCGCCTCGGCGCCATGTTCTTCGCCTTCCTGCTGCTCGTGACGACGACGAAGCCCGGCGACCTGGTCAACACGCTGGTCAGCCGGCTGCACTTCCCCATGGACTACGCGCTCATGATCATGATCACCATGCGCTTCATCCCGACCCTGCAGGTCGAGGCACGGAAGATATCGGAGGCACAGGCCGTACGCGGCTTCAAGCCCGCAGGACTCTCTGACATGTCCCGCATCATCGGCCCGACCATCACGCCGCTGCTCTCGAACTCCATCGGCCGGGCAGGCAGCCTGGGTCACGTGATCGAGCTAAGAGGCTACCGCAGCGGCTCGAAGATCAAGTTCACCGAGATACCGTTGCAACTTAAGGATTACCTGTCGATAGCGGGTATTTTCGTGCTGACGGCCGGGTTCGTGTTGTACGCACTGGGATACCTCTGAAGATCTCTGACGGTTAAATCCCAATTTTTTCTCGTACATCAGCTTATTCAGCTATGCATAGGCATGCCAGGGCTAAGTATATCACCAATATCTATATAATTATATTTTTTATAATACCTATGATAATTATCAGGTGAAAACTTGAAAGCGATTCAAATATCCGCAATACTATTGCTTCTGGCAGCGCTTATGTTGACCGGCAGCACAGTAACGACAGCCGAAGGCCAGGGTAATCTTATCGTAACCGATTCAGGACTTGGAGAGGTCTTCCATCCCGGCGATACGGCTACAGGATACATGGTACTGGCCAACAACGGCAATGCCAGCATCCGTGAGGTCGAAGTAACGCTTACTGTCTACCCGGACGCTATGCTGGGCTTTCCCGCAGGATATAAGAAGCAGGGCTTCGACATCGATCTTGCTCCCGGCGAATCGAAACGGATAGAATACAGCCGGGCCATACCGTCATCACTCATCGGCATCTCGACCGTCGGCCACTACAGGATAGACGCGAAAGTCGAAGCCGACGGACAATATGTGACGACGTTACAGAGATCTGTCGAGGTCGTTTGATCGCAGCTACAAGATCAAAAGCACCAGCATGACAGTGACGAAAAAGAGCGCCGTGGAAACGACAACGGCGCCGGACGCCAGCCGGTCGTCCAGGCCGAACTGCCTGGCCAGCGTCGTATTCGTGACTCCCGCCGGCGCAGAGGCTTCGAGAACAGACGTCCGATAGACCTGGCCGCTGTTAATGCCCGAAACGATGGCGATCAGGACGACCAGCGCAGGCATCAGCAACAGCTTGATCGCGCTGATGACGCCGATCTCTTTCAGGTTTTCCCGGATGCCGGTCGCCGATATGGCCGCGCCAGTGACCAGCAGCGCCAGTGGCGGAGTCGTGGTCTCGACGAGGTCCAGCGGGAATCTCACCACGTCAGGCAGGGCGAAGAGCGAGAGCGCCAGCCCGGCCATGGCGGCCCAGAATACCGGTATCCTGTGCAACTGAAATCCTTTTTTCCCTTCTGTAGAATAGCGCTGGCAAAGCCATGCCCCGAAGGTAAATACGATCACCGTATATATGGTGGATATGAATGCCGTCGTGGCCAGCGAATCCGGTCCCTGCACCGAAATGTTCAGCGGAAAGCCGATGTATGCCGTATTGCCGAAGAATGCGCAGGCCACGAAGACCGGTACGGCGGCATTCTTAAGCTTCATGAGCCGCGCGACCGCAAACGAAATGACTATAATCGCAATGATGGGCACGACGTTCAACAGGTAAACGGCAGGATCGAACAATAATCCGGTGCTGGCGTCATGCAAGCCCAGGAACGTAATCACCGTCATCCCGACGTAATAGATGTAGTCGTTCAGCAGATCTGCCAGCTTTTGCGGGAACAGGCCGACGGCTCTCAGTAGCCAGCCGACGAAAATCAGGCCGAAGATGGGGACGACAATGCTCAGGAAGTCCATCGGATGGTAAAAAGCGTCGGCGGGCGATAAAGTTGTTGATGATCGCAATCCCAGGGAATATATAAACGTTCCCTGAAAAAGGGTAAAATATCCGGCCGGCCCGGTTAGTTGCACGGGATTTGCATCGTCAGTTTTCAGGAAAAAATCTGTCGACAGGCGGCTGAAAAAACGAGAAAAACCCAGGTCACCGGGTTTTTCTCATCAGGCAGACGATTAGCGCCAGTGCGGCGAGCGTGCCAGGAATGCCCAGCAGGAAGGAAGGCGTCGAAACCGCCCCGGACGACCCGGTGGGCCGGACAGTCGGGGAAGGCGCCACGCTCGCATTGCCATCATCGGGTTTCCCCGGGGTGGCATCCGGAGACAGCGTCGGCCCCTGCGTGCTGCTATGGTCGGCCTGCGGGCTTGCGCCCGGCGTGGTCAGGTCGAAATCAAGCATGTCGTAGCTGCCTTCCGACTGGTTAGGGCTGGCGATCGTGAGCGAGCGGGTGATGCCACCGTAGGTGACCGTGACGACCGCAGACCCGCTGCCCTTCTGCAACAGCAGGAGGTACATGCCGTCTCCGTAGCCCGGCGCGGCGAACGTCACGTTGCTGTCGCCGCCCCCGTATTCCGTGCTGACTGTGGCGCCGTTGATCGGGGTGCCGTCAAGACGGACCTGGCCGCCGATAGCATAGTCGTCAAAAGAGGAAACGTTCTCCTCTGGAACCCCAGAGCTCAGGTAAAAATCGCACCGGCTCCCGCCGGAGGCCAGGTCGGCGTCTATCATCGGCACCGTCATAGTCTCGCCATTGTAAGTGTACGACAGGGCGATAGGGCCCGCAACGGGCTCGAAGACGATCCGGAAATAACCCGTCTGGCCGCCGGACCCGGATACGTCGCTTTTGCTGACGCCGTTCAGGGTGGCCGTCACCGGGATACCGTTGGCCGGCACATCGTCCACGTACATGGTACCATCGCCCACGTATTGCGACGCTGTCGTCGCATCATCCGCATGCGCCGGCGCAACGAACGTCGATAGCGCCACAGCCGCCAGAGCCGCCATAAACGAGAAAAGGATCAATAGTCTCAACTGCTTATTGTCTGATACCACCGCGAATATACCCATCGTTCATTCACCTTAAACAGATAACGACTATATTTCATATTATTAGAACATAAGCGTTTTCCCGAGAGCAACTTTTATTAAATCGGCACGTAATTACCTCTTGATGCTGCCTGAGGTTCAGTTCAACGTCATTCCAGCCGTCGACTTGAAAGACGGCAAAGCAGTCTCGCTGGTCCAGGGCGTGCCCGGCACCGGGATCACTCCCATCGAGGACCCGGTCGAAGTAGCGGCAACCTGGGTGGGCCAGGGCGCGAAGACCCTGCACGTCATCGACCTCGACGGCGCATTTTCCGGCCGGCGCAAAAACGCTCACATCCTGGAAGAGATCGTCGCCAAGTTCAATATAGACGTACAGGTCGGAGGTGGCATCCGCGACTACGACACTGCTAAGGCTCTGTTGGATCTGGGCGTCTCACGGGTCATCCTGGGCACGGCAGCCGTAAAGAACCCGCCACTGGTGAAGCGACTTGCGGACGACTTTGGTAGCAATGCGATCATGGTCTCGCTGGACTCTAAGAAAGGCGAAGTGCTCGTGGAAGGCTGGACGGCCGGATCAGGCAAAAGCACGGTCGAAATGGGCCGGTTCTTCGAGAAACAGGGCGCTGGCAGCATTCTGTTCACGGACGTGGACGTTGAAGGTCTGCTGAAAGGTATCAACGCCAGCCCGATCAGCGCGCTGGTTGAAGCCGTGGGCATCCCGGTGATCGCTTCCGGAGGCGTGACGACGATCGACGATATCGTCCGGATCAGGAATACTGGCGCAGCAGGCGTTATCGTGGGTGCGGCGCTGTACAAGGGCAATTTCATGTTGCGAGAAGCGATCGATAGCGTCGCTAAAGAATAGGAACGCTCACGAGGCACGAAGACACACTACATTTTAATAATTTTGACCCTTCTGCATTTTTAGGATCGGCTGACGCGCCTGCCGCCGGGCACCCGCGTGGGTTTGCCGTTTTCGTGTGCGGGAAGGAACGTCTGGAGCAGTTTCAGGCCGCAGCGATCGCAGGCTTCGCCGCGCGGCGAACGCGGCTACATTTAAGTTTTAATCGTCCTCCCTGGCTCCGAAGCTCCTTAGCTCCTTTTTAAAAAATCGTGCTCCTTTAACTCCTAAACTCCTCATATCTACCTCAACTCCGCGCCCTCCTCATCTCCCGTCGTTGAGCTAAGGAGGCACATGGAGCTAAGGTAGAGCTGAGGAGTGAAAGGAGCGCAGGAGTACGTTTTTTAATAAAGGAGTCCAGGAGATCCGGAGCCAAGGAGACGTTTAAACATATTTTTCAGGACTATAAAAACTGCGACCGCTGCGCGGCGAAGCCTGCGATCGCTGCGGCCTAAAATCGCGCCTTGCATTCCATGACACATTGTACGGTAACGGCTGCGATGAGTAGATCAGGAAGAAGCCAGTCATCGCCAATCCGGAAAATACAGAACCATAATTTTTAAAAAAACCTTTTGTGTACCCTTGTGTGCGCTTCATGAACCTTGATGTCCTTAATCTGGATATTCTCACGCATCCGGGATATTCAGGTCAGGATATAACCACATGATACACAAACATTTATTTACATAAAAAAGAAGCAATAGACTTGGTTAACATGAGGACGGCAACCGTTCACAGGCAGACGAGAGAGACAGACATCACCATCGAGCTGAACATCGATGGCAGGGGCAATGCCACCGTCGATACTGGCATCGGTTTCTTCGACCACATGCT
>JAEZKS010000148.1 GCA_023436075.1 Methanobacteriota archaeon | reverse complement strand
CCTCTGTGACCTCTGTGTTGAAACTCGGAGACCTCTCGAAAAACCTCTGGAGCCTCTAAAGTACGCCTTGCCCGGTGAAATCCGTCTTTCAGCTCTGCTCCGGCTTTTAAACACGCGCACGAGGCCGTCCGGCCGCTATGTCTCAGTCAGCCCGCGTCCTGTGATTTTCGCTATTAACTTTTATGTTGAGGTGCGCCAATCTCAGCCCGGGTTGGTATGGCGGGAATACTTGAAGACATCGAACGGATCAATGTCGTGGTAAAGAGCCAGAAGTCTGTAGCTGACCAGCCATCAGCCGAACGGAACTTCGAAGTCCGCGACAGGATACTAGAGCGCATCAGACGTATTGCAGGAACGGAGAGCGTCAAGCGCGTGGCCCCCATACAGCACATGGGTGACCATCAGGAGCAGGACGTCTCCTTCGATATTGGCGACATCTCATATCTGGCCACGGTCAAATACAATAATGCGCTCACTGAGGGCTGGGTTTCCGAGCTGAGAAAAGAGCCTAAGAAGTGCTGAGCATCTTCAGCCGGGCTGCCGCCTTTTTAGCATCGCGGCCATATAGCGCCACTACACAGCGATCTGTCTCACGCCGCGTGCGGAATAGCACGTCCAGCATGCCGATGGCATCATCGAGAGCGTCCTTTTCACAAGATTGCCTTTCTACGATAGCCTCGACCGGCGTGAATACCTCGAAGTGCATTTCGATCAGCCTGTCGAGGGCGCCAGGGGACCATCTTTCTTTTGCCGTCCGAATAGCCTCGTGAATGGAAATGCGGCTCTTGTTGCCGATCAAGTTGTCCGCATGGCAGACGATCTTCTCCTCGATGGTCTCCGGAAGGTAGTCTTTCGGGGGCAGGCCCATGTGAACGGCATCTTCTTTCGTCAGCCCGGCTCCGATGTGCCGCTCGACGATGTGGATGATTCGCTCGTCTACGCCCTCTCTTCGAAGGATCTCGGCTCCGGCAACGGCATGTCCTATGTCATGCGACTGCGTGCGACCGATGTCATGCAAAAGAGCCCCGACTTTCACCAGATCGAGATCGGCAGAAGGACATTGCTCCGCTATCTCGACCGCATAGTCGCAGACCGCCTTCACGTGCCGGATGACGTCCTCGCTGGCGCCGTATTTCTTCAACAGCGCCAGGGCTTCCCTGCTCTTCATAACCTTACTGCGCCATGGTTCGCTTGAGCGCGTCAATGCGCCTCCGCAGCGCCTGCTTCTCCTCGGTATTGTCGTGGTGCATCAGCGGCGACTCGTCTACCGGACAGATGAAGTTGGCCTCCATTGCGTAGTCGAATAAAATGCGGTGGGGTGGCTCTCCCTCACAGACATAGAACTCGTTGTTCTCGAAATCCAGGCGGCGCTCGAGCTTTCGGATCAGCTTCCTGGTTTCGTTACGCAGCATGTGCTCTGCATTGTCCAGGTCGAGCTTCCACAGGTAAGTCAGCCAGCCGCTGTCCTTGTCCCGCTCCCGGCGATAGATCGCCAGGTGGTTCTCGTATAAAATATAGAGCGTCTTGCGCACGAGGTTCAGGTTGATCCCGCTGATTTCGGCCACCTTCTCGTCCGTGACCTCCCGGTCCGGGACGGCCTCGAGCATCTTCTCTACGACGGTCATGCCCTCTTCGCCGACGAGCTTATGAATGTACCCTTTCACTGCCTTCTTCTTCAAAGCCGACACAATTTCACCCTGTAAAACACGTGACAATATTAAAATATACCTCGATGAAGAGATATAAACGTTACCTGTTATCCCGGCCAGTCCCCGACAACCGTTCCGGCCCAGCCAGCTCTTTCCAGACCTGGCGTACGTCCTCTCTCACCATAGCCGATGCCTCGCCCCTGGTACGGCCTTTGCCCAGCAGCGTGCAGACGGCGTCGCCCCGATTATACATCGTTCCTTGCGGCGGGATGTCCGCTCTCGTCGGACTCGTGAGATCAATGTCTACGCGAATCGGACGATGGGCAAACAGGATTGCCCGGTACCCGTATTGTCTGATCCGGAACGGGCGCAGCTTTCCGTTGATCGCGTCTACGTGTGCCTGGAACACGTTCTCGCCGGTGGCCAGCTCGACTGCGTCCACGCTGCCCTGGAAACGGGGGTTGACCTCAAGCACCTTAGGCCCGTTCCGGCCGATCACGAAGTCGATGCCGTTCGTGCCGACCAGCCCGAGCTCCGGGATGAGCTTCTCTGAGATTGCGCACATCTCTTCCCTGAACCTGGTGACGTAAGGCGTCACGTTGCCGCAGTAATTGTAAGGCAGGTCTGTGCCCAGCCATTTCTTGCCGACCAGGATCTCGTTTACCGTAGCGGCTATGGCTTCGCTGCCCGTGGAGAATGTGCATGTGCTCAACGGCGTGCCGGTGACCAGCTCCTGCAGGAAATATTCGTCTTCCGGCGGCAGCATGGACTCGTCACGGACCACGAAGTTCTTATGTCCTCCGCCGCCTATGATTGGCTTCGCGATGCACGGGTAGCGGACGCTTTCATGGTCAAACAGCTCAGGCTGCGGTATGCCGAGTGCATCCAGCTTTTTCGCCAGCCATACCTTGTCCACGACGTTCTTAGCGATCTTCGGGTCATTGCCCAGCACCTTTGAGGCCGGAACGTCCGCGTCTTCAAAGCCGGAGCAGAGCACGTAGTAGTCCACGTCGAACTGCCGCAGGTACTGCTTCAGGTCATCGGGCTGGTCCTCGAAGTAGACGTGTTTCTTCACACATCGCAACAGGTCGACGTCCGAATGGTGGCCCAGCGAGCAGACCTCCCATCCGGCTCGCCGTGCAGAACATGCG
>JAEZKS010000106.1 GCA_023436075.1 Methanobacteriota archaeon | reverse complement strand
GCGGCCTAAAACTTCGCCCTGGTTCCGCTACGGGCAATTACAAGAGAGCCCGGCGGCTTCAACAAGAGAGTCCTGCGGCACGGCCACGCGCGTGTGCGCATGATCTGGTCGAGCTTGCGACGATTGCCCCCGATGGCAGCGAATTTCCGCTCAATCGCCGCTCAACAATTATGCCCCTCTGCTGGCATATTTCCGGTTATGCCTCAGGAGCAGGACGAGTGCGAGCGCCGGCTGGAGCGTTGGGTCAGCCCTCTAGTGGATGCCGGGTTCCGCCTGGCTGTCCTTGCGGTCATCCGGCGAGGTGAGGTCGACGCGAGGGAAGCTGCGCAGAACATATTCGATTACACGGCCGGCATGATGAAGGCCGACGAGATGAAGCTGGCACGAGAATTAGAGACGCTGGTCGAAAAAGGCTATGCAGAGGCCCACGATGGCCGCTACCGGATCACCGCATTGGGCAAACGGCATATGTTCATGATGCTGAAGGAGTGGAACCGGTACGTGGACTCTATGAACAATCTCTGGGGCTGCTACTACGGTTCCTGAGTGGTCGCCAGACGCGCCATAATCAAGCAGGAGCGACGATTTTACCTGCACGAATAGTTTTAGATGGGCTATTGTCATCGCCAGGCTGGATGACCTCATGTGCGATGATCAGCATGAGGCACTATTGGGACTATATACTAAAATCTACCAGGGCTCTATACCAAAAATTTATATTCGCTGCCGTTATCTGTAGTGGTAAATAGGGCATTAACTGGGTATTGTAGATCATCTTATCCTATCGAGCCCGAATGACTGACACTATGCCAAAATGGTGTTTTATAACGGAGTAAACTAGATGTTTGATATGTGGGTTGAAGTTCTCATCATATTATTGTTGATTTTGCTGAACGGGATTTTTGCCATGTCGGAGATAGCGATCATTTCCGGCCGTAAAGCGCGCCTTCAACAGATGGCCAACGAAGGCAACGATAGCGCTCAGACGGCGCTCGATCTCGCGAACTCTCCTGGCGAATTCCTGTCCACTATCCAGATTGGCATTACGCTTGTCGGCGTGCTCGCAGGCGCATTCGGTGGCGCCACTCTCGCCGGGAAGTTCGCTCCGTATGTCGCCACGATCCCTTCCCTGTCTCCGTACAGCGAAGCGATCGCCTTCGCGATAATTGTCATCATCATCACCTACCTCACGATCATCATCGGCGAGCTTGTTCCCAAGAGGATCGCTTTGAATAGTGCCGAAAGAATATCCACGATGGTCGCTTCGCCCATGCGATTAATATCCATTCTCGCGATGCCTCTCGTCCGCTTGTTGAGCATTTCCACAGAAGCGGTGCTATGGGTATTGCGAGTAAAGCCATCCACTGAGCCGACCGTGACAGAAGAAGAGATCAAGATAATGGTCGACCAGGGCGCTAAAGCAGGCGTGATCGAAGAGGCCGAAAGCGACATGGTCGAGAGCGTCTTTCGTTTAGGGGAGCGTCGGATCAGTGCCATGATGGTGCCCCGCACGGAAGTGACCGCGCTCTTCCTGGACGATTCCTTCGAAGAGATCAGGACGAAGATCACGGACAGCGGCCATTCGACTTTCCCGGTATGCGACGGCAGCCTGGACGACGTAAAGGGCGTAATTTACGCTAAAGACCTGTTGAACCGGTACCTGGCCGGGAAGCCGATAGATATAAAAGGCTCTCTGAGGGAGCCTCTTTTCTTCTACGAAAGCATGCCCGCGCTGAAAGCGCTGGAGCTTTTCAAGAAATCCGGCAAGCACATGGCCCTGATAATCGACGAATACGGGGGACTGCAGGGGCTGGTTACGATCAATGATGTCATGGAGTCCGTATTCGGCGAGGCATCTGCGGACGAAGGCCCGCAGGTCGTGCAGAGGGAGGATGGCTCGTGGCTCGTGGATGGTATGCTGCCCGTAGACGAGTTCAAGAACATTTTCGAGATAGACAACCTGCCCGAAGAGGATAACGGAACCTTCCAGACAATAGGCGGCTTCGTCATGTCCAACATGCACCGCATACCCTCAGTGGGAAGCCACTTCACTGTAGGTGACTTCACCTACGAAGTGGTGGACATGGACGGCATGCGTGTTGACAAGATACTGCTGACGTCTCATCCGCTGGAAGAATCTGCCGGCCACGATGGCCGCGAATGAGCACGGGGAAAGCCGACGGCACAAACGCGGGATTGGCACCCCGTTTAAGACAAAGCTTATAAGCGTTGATTACGCTATAAGCAGTTAATATGTCGTTTACCGGTGAGGATACGGTCGAATTGAACCCTAAATACGTCGGGAAGCTCATCGAGACGCGGCTGTACGCGATCGGCGACAAAAAGCACCACGACGGCGTCATATTGACTTTTTACTGTCCGAAATGCAGCCACAACAATACTGTGATGAAGCCGCTCATCTTCCACAACCTCACCATGGACACTTTCATGCAGGCGGTATCCGGCTACCGGCTCGAGACGCATACATGCGTCTGCGGCGCCCGCCTGACGTCGAACAACATCATCATCGCCCTGTACAGCCATTACTTCCACGAAACGATGCTGGATTTCGAAGCAGAGGTAACTGCAGGCAGCGAGTTCGTCAACTTCTACCGGATGGATATGGCCGGAGAGCGGGCGCTTATCCGCGGCACGCCAGACTTCCGGTTCATGTACGAGACCTTCGGACGGGTCATGAGTGCCAGGGAGGTCTGGAAGTATGCCATCAGCTCGGCGCTGGAAACTGGCGCCATTCAGCTCTTTAACGTCGAAAAGGGCTTCACTCTCGTGGCCATACCGGGGGTTAATTCCCACGCGCGGGTCAACATGCGTGAAATCGTCGGCCCCGACTGGCCGGGCGACGCAGCCCTGGTATTCCGGCTTTCCGATTTCAACCGGGACGAGTCGTCCTTCGAGGACGACTTCACCGCATGGATGCCCGAGTACCTGGACGACATCAAGTCCGGGCGCATCGATGCGGCTGCCATTGTGGACCAGAACCGCATCGCGGCGCTGTTCAAGAAGCTGCTGGGGCGGGATGGCATGGACTTCACGCTCAAGGGCGACGTGCTCGTGATCAACCGAAAGCCCTTCAAGGCGATGCTCTCGATCAAGGAGGTCGCCCAGGAGGCGGCTTTTACCGCCCGAAGCCTCCAGGACATCGTCGAGACGAGGCTCGACGTAGCCCTGAACCGCATCTACGCGGCCGAGAGCCTGATCGCAGCGATCCGCAAGGACATGCCGTCGTACGCCTACGCCATCGATGGTGACTTCCTCGAGGTCACTAACCCTCACAACGGCCTGTCAGAGCGGGTGAACCTGTATACGCCGCTGCCCCGCAACGGCACGGTGCTGATTGTCTCCAGGCTGCGCGAAGCCCTGTGCAAGAACGAGCCAGCTCGTCCGATTTGCAAGTGCGGCAAGGACTGCATCGTCTTCAAGTCCATCGAGCCGGCGTCCTGGCTAAAGGAAACTCCTGGCTCCTTCAACTATGTCTATGAAGAGAAAGAGCACGCCGTCGTGCTGTACTACACCTCCTGCGGCGAGCATATTTCGCCGGTCATGAAGACCGACCTCGCTTCCTGGCTCATCGACCGAAACGCGCTGGACATGCTGTTCGAGGAATCGATGGACGTGCTCAGGATCAGCGTGGAAGCCCACGCAGGCATGTTCGGCAAGGACCCCATCGTCGGCGTGATGAGCAACAAGGCATGCGACATCATGACGCATCCGGCTTTTGTCAAGGGGCTGCTGGATGCGCTGAAGGCCGATCTCGGTGACCGTGTCATCGTCTACGCCCCGATGAAAGAGCTGGTCCTTATCTACAAAGAGGACGCCGACGTCGAAAACCTGAACGCGGCTGTACTGGAACTGCAGGGAATGACAGCCTCGCGTGACCTGCGGCAGACCCCGCTGGACTACATCGAGATGTTCCAACTCGACGAAGGTCATGGCATTTTTAACATCGTCACACTGCCGCCGAAGCCTGCGCCGGCTGATACGCCGGAGATAGTACCGCTGCCGGACGCGACGGATGCCCTGAAAGAAAAATGATCTCCTGCCTCACATTGCTCTCTTAGGCGACCGGATCAGGCCGTGCTGCTTCAGCTTTTCGACACCGGACGTCGTGATCATCAGCACTTTTTTGTTATCAGTGTCTGTCGTGATGGTTATCAGGCCCATCCTGGCCATCAGCCGGACAGCTATCATGCCACAGCCCAGGTCCACCTCGTTCCTCTCGATTGCCGTCTGCTGAGTGGTGACCGGGTGCCTGTATACGTAATCGAGGATGTCGAGCTCAAACCTGTTCAGCTCAGGGCTTACTAACATAGGATAACACCAATTAATTTGGTTAATTCGTGCTTAAGTAAATAATTTATCTATATAGAAATGGCCCTTTTGGGGATGCATACGTCCTTTTACATGTTATGAAAATGGAATTTTCAAAATAAGAGCAGGCAAGTGCATGATAGCTGTCCGGCTGATAGCCAGTATCGTCGTACGGTGTCCCCCGGCAAGACGCTTACTGCCGTCCTTACAAGCGCATTTCCGGCCAGCCTATTTTCTGTCCGGTCAGCCGTAAGAGTCGTGTTTAATCGATAATAACTTAAAATACTCCGAATTTAACCATATGTTGATGGACTATTCGGACCTCGAAGACCCGGAGATCGACATGAGTGTGTTGCTCGGCAACATCGATCACATGAGAGATGCCCTGGTTAAAGCGTCGCCGGGCCTGGCGAGCAATCATCACAACTACGTACGGGTATCGGCCATCGAACAGCTCATTACGAA
>JAEZKS010000038.1 GCA_023436075.1 Methanobacteriota archaeon | reverse complement strand
TCCCCAGCCCCTCCGGCCGCAGAGAACGCAGAGGACGAGGATGTTCTAAGGATTCCGGGGTCGGTATCCGAGCGCCATGATCCTGCGCGTAAACTCTTCCGATCTGAGGATTTCGAGAAACGCTTTGACCGCAGGCTCATCCATCCTGTTTTTACGGATCACGAAATCGTATTCCTCGTCTCGTAGCGGTATGAAGCTCAGGCCATTCTGGTCCGCCACGGTCCTGATGCCCAGCCCTGCGTCTGCCCTGCCCGTTTTTACGGCAGATGCGACGGCGTTATGAGTCTTTGCCTCGACGTCATAGCCAGGTATAGAGCCCGTGATCGCCTCTAAACTCTCGCCACGCTTCGCCGCGAGTTTCCTGAGCTCGATGTCCAGTAGCGTCCGTGTCCCTGAGCCCTGCGTCCTGTTGATAAAGCGTTTTCCGGGAAGGTCTTCGATACCACGGATCCCCAGTGGGTTTCCCCTGGTGACGATGATCCCCTGCTCGCGTATGTATCCCTTCACGAGGACGGCGTCTGCCATGTCCTTGATGAACGGCTCGTTATAGACTCCCGTTTCGCTGAGGAGGTGAATGCCTGCGACCTCGGCGATTTTCTTTCTTATCGCGCGCAGCCCGCCCATGGAGCCGACATTGATGGATCGCACGGTGAAACCCCGCTCAGACATCAGCGTCGTGATCACGTCTACGCCCAGACAGTGACTACCGATGATGAGCAAGTCAGGGAATGAGATCTCCTCGGAGAAAAGCCGTACGGATACTTCGTCCCCTTCCTGGATGATCTGCGTATCCTCACTGATCTCGACATAGCCGTCGGCATCAAGCAACTGCGATATCGCCCCTGATCCCTTTTCGACAGGATACGCGGCCAGGCCTTTCGCAGTCATCGTCAGTCCGACAGGCAGCAGGACTTCTCTGCCGCCCTCTGACGTCACCCGAAGCGCCATCGTGGCCGGGACTTCTCGCAAGGCTCGTTCCCGGTGTCCGGCCATGTGCCTGATCAAAGGCGCTGCAACCTCGTTGAAAATCGTCATGGCCGACGAGGGATACCCGGGAAGGCCGATGAACGGCTTGCCACCATACTCGCCAATGATCGTGGGCTTGCCGGGCTTTATTTTGATGCCATGCACGAGCACCTTCCCGGACTCGCCGACAGTGGAAGACATCATGTCAGATGCTCCCGCAGAGGTGCTGCCCGAAGTGAGCACGACATCAACCTGTTCCGCCGCGCTCGACAACGCTTTTGCAAACTCCTGGGGAGTATCCCTTACGATGCCGAGATAAACCGGCTCTCCGCCATTCTCCACGACACCGGCGCCGATGCCATAGGCGTTTACGTCGTAGATTTGCCCCATCTCCAGCTTCGTGCCCGGCGGCGCGATCTCGTTGCCGGTGGAGATGATGCCGATTCTCGGCTTTTTATATACAATCGCCCGGTCTATCCCGACGGCCGCCAGCACGCTGACTTCCCGTGGCGTAAGCTTCACGTTCTTTTTTAAGACGAGTTCTCCCATCATGATGTCGGCGCCAGTGTGCATCACGTTCTCGCCGGGGGACACAGGTTTGCGTATGTTGAGAAGGTCACCGGAGAGGTCGGTGTTCTCCACCATAACCACAGCGTTGGCCCCCTCTGGCATGACCGCCCCGGTCGCGACTTCCACGGCAGTGCCTTTTTCCACTTTTATAGAGACCCTGTCGCCGGCATGTACAATGCCAGTGACATCCAGCGTTTTCGGCGACTCTTCATCCGCGCCCCAGGTATCGCCTGACTTCACGGCGTAGCCATCCATCGAGGCACGGTCGAAGCCCGGTACGTCTACCTTCGAGTATATGTCCAACGCCAGCATCCTGCCATAACAGTCTCTCAGCGGCACCTCTTCCGTTTCCCGCTTATAGAACGGGAGAAGCGCCTTCCGTGCTTCTTCCAGCGAGACCAGCGTCCTAAACTCTATCCGGCTCAAGAAAAACCACCTCCACCGTGCTTCCCTCTTCGTATCCCTCGACGTCTTCCGGTACGATCACATAGCCGTCGGCTCGTGAGATCGAGCTCAGGATGCCCGCGCCTTTGGTACGGATCGGCGTGGCAGCACTGTCTTCGATCGATACGCGCGTATACGTCCGAAAGCCATGCTCCGAGAAGATTTTGCGGGTCAGGACCGCCTTTTGAGTGCGATATCGTGGCGGCGGCAGGCTGGCCAGCTTCTTGATCGCCTGGTCGACGAATACCATAGAGTCAATCGCACAGGCCGCCGGATAGCCGGGCAGACATACGATTGGTACACGTCGTCCTTCCGCTTCGACATAGCCCATCGCGACGGGCTTTCCTGGTTTGATCGCTACGCCGTGCACCATTATCCGGCCTATCGAATTGACGACCTCTACGATCAGGTCTCGCTTGCCCACTGAGCTGCCCCCGATAGTGACAATAAGGTCATAGTCCATGCCTTCTTTGAGAGCATCGGCGAGCTTTTGCCGGTTATCTGGTACGATGACGTGCAAATGGCCGGAGCCGCCGAACCTCCGCACGTAAAGCAGGTTCATCGTGCCGTTGCTCTCGTACATGTTGCCAGCCTCAAGCCTGGCGCTCCGCGGAATGATCTCGTCACCCGTCGGTATTATCATGACATGGGGCCTGGCGAATACTGGCACTTCGCTAAAGCCCATTGATAGCAAAAGCCCTATGTCAGACGGTTTGAGCTGCCGTCCTTTGCGGAATACGATGCTGCCTTTCTTCACGTCTTCCCCGGCCATGCCGACATTCTGTCCGGGCGAAACCTGCCCCAGCACTTCGACGTATTCCCCGGCCAGTTCGGTGTTCTCGACCATTACGACCGAATCCGCCCCCTCCGGGATGGCGCTTCCAGTGTGAACCTGCATGCATTCGCCACGGGAGATGCGGCCGGCAGTGACTGGTTTCAACATTATGCCCGAGTCCTTACTGGTCCCGAATGTGTCCGCGGCTATGACTGCGTAGCCATCCATGGCACTTCTATCGTAGTGCGGAACATCGATCGGTGCGGCGATATCCTCCGATAATACACGGCCGTCTGCATCTTCGAGAAAGACAGGCTCATGTCTCGATACCGGCTCGATAATGTCGAGGAACCGGGACAATGCGCCGGATATGCTGGTCATTTTCTGGAAACCGGACTCGACGGACATGATAGAAGTAATTGGATTGAATAAACATAAACCTTATCTGAAAACGTTTGCAGGCTCTGGCATAGCGTCGGGTATATCAGGTACTGTTTTTGTACAGGCGATAAGGCGTCTACAAAAAGTTACGCCAATGACTATACTACATGAACTCCGTGTTAAATGCCTTGTCAGCCTATGCAAAATAAAAATAAGACGAGACGGCCAGCGTTATGGCAAGCCGTCCGATCGCACCGGTGTCCCGGTTACTCTGCGATCCCTTTGATCTCCTTGACTTTCTTTAAGATCCTCGCCAGGATCTCCGCATCTGACAACAGGCCCTCGGGTGCGTCAACGACCTTTCTGCAGCGAATGGGGACGTTATCCATCCGGTAGGCGGTGCCGTCCTCTTCGATGCCGATCATCGTCGAGGGAATGTATAGCTTGCTGATGCCTGCAGTGGGCGTGTAGTGCGGGTCGATGCAGATCGTCGGTATCGTGGCATAGTGTTTCATCGACTGGACCGGGAAGTGCGCTCCGGGGTCAGCCGCTATGATCAATGCCGCGTCGCACTCTTTCCTCAGGAGGATATCGTTGGATGCGGTCTCTCCGGGGTTGTACCTAGGGTATCCCCTGGAGAAGTCCATGGCGAACGGGAATCCGGACTGCCAGGTCATGACCTGCCCGGAGCCAGTGACGTTGTAGTGGCCACGCATCGGGATCAGGCTGAACTTGGTGTACTTGTTCATGTCCTGGACCCAGCAGATGGCCATGTCGATGTTGCGGTGCTTGCCAGTGGTCTGGGTAACGCCCATGCCGAAGAAGAGGACACCGAAGTGCTTGCTCTTGGCAAGTTCCGCAAGCGCCTTGATCTCGTCCCTGGACACTCCTGCGACGACTTCCGGAATTTCCTCGCCGCGGGTGACAGTCCTGAGCGCATCCAGCAGCTCGTAGTCCTTGCCCTGCTCGACCTGGACGTGGATGTCTGCCTGCTTGGCAGTGTCCGTCGGCCTCGGGTCAACGACTACAACGGTCCTGTCCTGGAAGCCCCTCTCGGTGAAGAATCCTCTGGGGTATATCGAGTACCGGCTCATGTGCCGGGGGTGAGCGTGAACCGGGTTGCAGCCCCAGTAGATGATCAGGTCAGCCCTGTTCTTCACTTCGCCCAGCGTACACATCGGGCCGCCGACGGTCTGGATGGCCAGGATCGACGGGCCGTGGCAGACAGATGCAGTGTTATCAGTTACGCCGCCGACAATTTCTGCCAGCTCGTTGCCGATCTCCTGCGCCTCGCATGAGGTGGACGACCAGCCGTACAGCAGAGGCCTCTTCGCGTTGGCCAGGATCTGTGCAGCCTTGTCGATCGCATAGTCGTAGCTGACGGTGGTGAACTCCGTCGTGCCGTCTTCCCGCTCCTGGGGCTTGATGATCCTGTGCGGGTCCTGAGAAGTCTGGAACTTCTCGTTGCCGATCATGCAAGCGTTGACAGTGTCGACGATCTTGTTGCCGTCGACGACAATCTTCAAGTCATCACAAAGAGTCCCGCAGAAAGGACAGACAACATCCGTTATTACCTTCGTGCCGGGAGTCTTCTCCTGTACCCGTGCCTGTGGTTCCATCATTCGGTCTTCGCCTCCGTCGGGACTATCGTAGTCTTCTGAAGCAGAGTAATGCCGTTCAGGACAGTCGTGTCCGGCGCCGGCTCGATCGTGACCTTTACCCCTTTATACCCGGGCATGCCGGTCGACATCGTGTCGGTGCTCGTGACCTGGTTCGCCCATGGCCCCATGGGTATGAACGCCAGACCCGGGTGCGGGCCCTGAGTAGTCCGGATTGCTCTGACGACTACCTCCCCATAGGCCGACTTGACACGGACGTTCTCGCCGGGGAAGACCTTGATCGCCTTCAGGTCTTTCAGGTCCATCTCGATTATCCCACATGCCTTTATGTAGCCATCATCATGCTTGTGGCCTTCAAGAGCCACGCCCTGCATGAGGGTTCTTCCGCTTATCAGATTTACCTCTATTTTGTTGGTCATTCTCGGGCACCTCTGCCAGCTGACAGGAACAATTACCAAGCAGATCAAATCGACTTCACATAATTTTCGTGAAAGCTCTCCTGTTCGGCTATTGTAATTAAATAATTTAAATAGAGTAGACTTAATTCGTATATATAGCTTTTGACTGTGCATTTCCGAAATTATATAATAAAAAAGGAGTGCTACGGGGCATAATTACAATTATCTGTGCAAGTTAATCGCAACAGATTAACATAAAATTGTTTATTTTATATAATGGTTTTGTATAAAAATTACCATATGATTTCGCCGGTAAATAATACCGGCGATTTTTCATCGACGCCATATGAGAGGAGAGCTGAAAAAATGTTAACTGATAATAGTTACATCAGATCGTTAGATATATCAGCTTATAGCCATTACCCTATCTGGGATTACCATGCATTCAAATAAAACACTTATGATATCTGTACTGGCAGTTTTTGCCATACTGATCGTAGCCGCGCTGTCGGGGTGTACTTCTCCGACGCCGACGGCCACGCCATCCGATAATTCGACTGCTACGCCGACCCCCGTACCCGGCCAGGTGCTGAAGCTGTCCACGACGACGAGCCTGCGTGACAGCGGCCTGCTGGACGTCCTGCTGCCGGACTTCGAGAAGGCAAACAACGTTAAAGTCGAGTACACCGCTAAAGGTTCCGGCGCTGCAATGGCGCTTGGACAGAGCGGCGATTGCGACGTACTCCTTGTCCACAGTCCCAAAGACGAGACGACATTCATGAACAATGGCTATGGCTGGAACAGAACCCAGTTTGCTCACAACTGGTTTATCATCGTCGGGCCGTCGAACGACCCCGCCGGCATCAGGAACATGACCAATGCTACGCTGGCGTTCAAGCAGATCTACGACAACAAGTCCGTCTTTGTGGGCAGAGGTGACAGCTCGGGTACTGCCAGCAAGGAGCTAACTCTCTGGAACGGAACAGGTTATTCCGCGCCGGATAATAGGTCGATGAGCTGGTACAAGTCTACCGGATCGGGCATGCTGCAGACGCTAGTGATGGCCGATCAGCTTGGCGGCTACACGCTAAGCGACAAGAGCACATACCTGCAGAACCAGAAGAACCTGACCGGGCTGACTATCCTGGTCGATGCCACACCGGACATGATCAATGTTTACGACGTGATAGAGGTCAATGCGACCCTGCACCAGAACGTGAACTATGCGATGGCCCACAAGTTCCTCGAATTCATGATCAGCAACGCCACGCAGCAGAAGATCAGCACATTTGGCGTCAATACCGTCGGTGAGCCACTGTTCGTCGCGGATAAGCTCTGAGCCTGAACATAAAAACGTTTTCTTTTTTATTTAAGATCCTATCATGGAATGTCGCCGCTGATGAACAGGGCCGTCCTCGGATCGCGAGGTGACGCGAATAATTCTTCGGTCTTCCCTTCCTCGATGAATTCGCCGTCCATCATGAAAGCAGTCTTGCCAGCTATGCGTCGGGCCTGGTACATGTTATGGGTGACCAGGATAACGGTGGTACCATACCGGCGGTTAATATCAAGGATCGCCCGTTCCATGATACGGGCGTTGGCCGGGTCCAGGTTAGCCGTCGGCTCGTCGAGCAACAACAGCCGTGGCCGCAGCACGTAGGCGCGCGCGAACGCAAGCCGCTGCGCCTCGCCGCCGGAGAGGCTGCGAGCGTACTGCCGCTCCCGGCCGGGCATGTCCAGCAGTGCCAGAGCATCGCTCACCGCGCGATCGATATCATGGCGGCTTGCACGCCGCAAGCGCAGGCCGTAAGCGATGTTGTCGTAGACGCTCATGGAGAACGGGACCGGCTTCTGGAAGACCATGGCCATAGACCGCCGGAGCGCAAGCCGGTTGCCAGAACCGGTATCCTGCCCGTCGATGAGCACTTTTCCGGCATCCGGCCTGTCCAGCCCATTGATGATGCGCAGCAGGCTGGTCTTCCCGGCGCCGCTGGGGCCCATGATGGCCAGGGTCTCGCCCGATTCGACTTTCAGGCTGACGTTCCTGAGTACCGTCTTGCCCATGGCACGCCTGGTAACGCCGTCCACGTCCACTCTGCTCATCGGCGCCCTCCCTGGATATAGCTGATGACGAGGTTGATGATGAATGCCATCGCGAGCAGAATGAGTCCCAGCGCTATGGCCAGCGAATAGTCACCACGGCTGGTCTCCAGCATGATGGCCGTGGTCAGCACCCGGGTGCTCCATCGGATGTCGCCACCCACGATCATCACGGCGCCCACCTCAGCGATGGCCCGGCCGAAGCCAGCGATCGCTGCGATCAACAGGGCCTGGCGCGCCTCGTTAATCACCAGCAGCATCGTCTCATAGCGCTTTGC
Organism: Methanobacteriota archaeon; assembly: GCA_023436075.1. GTDB lineage: Archaea > Halobacteriota > Methanocellia > Methanocellales > Methanocellaceae > Methanocella_A. The sequence continues at coordinate 6,184 of JAEZKS010000038.1, read as the reverse complement.
GCCAAGCGAGACAGCCGTTTCGATCACCGATCGATCGACGGCGTTGGCCGCGGAGATTGTCAGACCGGTAATGATAGGGGTAACCAGGATGAACTGTGCGGCGATCATGGCGGTCGGGGTGAACAATACGCCGAACGATCCCAGCGGCCCGGCCCTTGAGATCATGAGAAAGACGAACAGGCCCACGACTACCGGCGGTATGCCCATGAATGTATTGATCAGGCTGCGAAGGAGTCGCTTGAACGGGAACTCGTTCAGCGCGATGAGAATGCCAGCAGGTATCCCCACGGCAGCTGCGAGCAGCGTCGCCGTGCCAGAAACCTGGAGTGAGAGGGAGGCAATCTCCATGACCTCAGGGTTGAGGCTGACGATCATATTGATAGCATGAATGAACCCATCGACGATGTATCCCACTCAATCACACCTTGCCGATCCCATATCTTACGTAGCCATGATCGCTTGACTTATATAGGTTACGAAAGCTTCTCTGGCATCCTTCCGCTAGGCTCTGGAGCGGGCTTTTCACGTACGCGCGACCGACTCGAAGGAGTCTCCTGTATGCGAAGGTGGCCTTTATAGAGACCGGTCCCTATCCGTAGATGAAACATGATACCGGCAAAAGTTCGATGGCCTGACCTCGTCGAGTAGAAATAAAAGATAAAAGAAGAAAAGCTGATTAGCTGCTATAGACCTTTTTCAACGCATCCACGCCAGCGCCCGCTTTGGGGATGACCTTGAACTGCACCAGGGTTTCCTCGAGCGCAGTGAACGTCCTGATCAGGTCGTCCTCGGTGAAGGCGTTCATGCTGGGGATACGGAAGATCTTGCCCTCCAGCCGGTCCTGGCCACCCGATATGGTGATGCCTTTGGACTTGATCGTGCCCCGCAGGTCCTTATCGGTGATGCCCGCAGGCGTCTTGATTGCCGTGACAGTGTTCGAGAGGACAGTGTGCCTGTCGGTGATCGGATACAGTTCGAGGCCGAGCGCCTTCACGCCGGCCCTGATCGCCTCTGCGCCCTTCCTGTGGCGGGCGATGCGGTTGGCCATGCCTTCTTCCATGATCATCTTCATGGCTTCCTGCATGCCGAAGAAGAGCGTGATCGCCGGAGTGTAGGGCGTCTCTGCCTTCTCTTTGTCAGCCGACTTCTTGTACTTCTTGAGGTCCAGATAGTAAGGCGGGTTCTTCACCATGCTGTCCCAGGCTTTCTGGCTGACCGAGATCGGGGCCAGTCCCGAGGGAGCACCAAGGCTCTTCTGGGAGCCAGTGACCATGACGTCTACTCCCCACTTGTCTACCTCAACCACGTCGCCGCCAGTCGAAGTGATCGTGTCCAGCACGAAGAGCGCGCCGTACTTCTTCGCCAGCCGTCCGACCTCTTCTGCCGGGTTCTTGACGCCGGCCGAGGTCTCGTTGTGCACCATGCTGACCACTTTCGTCGGCGCCTTCGCCAGCGCGTCCTCGACCTTCGCCAGGTCGACCGGCGTGCCCCACTCGAACTCGAGGCTCTCCACCTGGCCGTACCGCTGGCCGATGTCTCTGAACCGCTCGCCGAACTTGCCGTTCACGATCGAGACCATCCGGTCGCCCTTGACAAGATTCGAGATAGCCGCTTCCATGGCCGCCGAGCCGGAGCCGCTGATGACGAAGGTATCGTTCTTCGTGTTGACGATCTCCTTGACTGCGTTCCTGCAGTCGTCGTAGATGGCGGAGAACGCCTTGTCCCTGTGGCTGATCATCTGCCGCGACATCGCCTGCAGCACCCGCGGGTGCAGCATGACCGGTCCCGGAATCATGAGTAACGGTTCGTTAGCCATTTTAAAGCTCCTGATGTGTCCACGTAACAATGTATTATCATATATTATTTTCGGGCATTGGACACAGGAGGCACGACGCCAGGACAAGAGGGCTCAGAGGTTTGCAAGAGGACACCGAGCTTCAACACAGAGGTCACAGAGGACACAGAGGACGCACAGAGGACGAATAAAAGATAAGGCTTATATCAGCCATTTTGTTAAAATATTCTCTGTGATACCTCTGTGACCTCTGTGTTGAAGCTCGGTGTCCTCTCGCAAACCTCCGAGGCCTCTAAGGGCTGCTATCAATGCCCCAAAGCTTTAAACGTTTGTACGCTGCCGTAATCTTGATGAAAGACACCGGCATCCTGATCGTTCAGCATGGCGACTTCCCCCTTGAGTTTATCGAGAAAGAGCCTGACATGTACCACGGTATTGAAGGTTTCATGCAGCGGCTGAGCGAAGCGTCGAAAAAGCTCGATCATGGACCGGAGCAGGACCCCCATGCCGCCGATACCCGAAAGCTGGCCGATGCGGTGAGAGCCGCGGGCTACGACGTCGAGATCGGCTACCTGGACTTCGCTCTGCCGACCATCGCCGATGCGGTCGATGCGTTGAAGGCAAGGGGTCACAAGAAGATCGTTTTCGCCAATACCCCGGGACTGATGATGCGCAGTTCCCACAGCCTGATCGACGTGCCGGCGGCGATAGAGGAGATCCGGACGAAAGAGCCCGGCCTGGAGCTGATTTATGCAAACCCCGGAGGGCCGATGTTGATGATCTCCCGCGCCATCGGGAAGAAGATCAACGCGGCGCTCGGCAAAGAGTTCGCGTCGCTGGCTGCTGCGAAGAAGGCCACATTCCCTGGAACGGCTGTCGTGCTGGTCGCCCATGGCGACACGCCCATAGGTTTCGTTCCGGACGCCGGGATCATGAAAGAGACCGGAAAGGAGATGGCCATGTGGTCAAAGACTTTGCTGGGATGGCCTCGCACGGGAGAGAATGACCCACACTATTCAGATTCTCTTGTCCTGGCCGCAACGCTACGAGAAATGTTCTGGCCGGCGCCTCTGGAGATCGGATACCTTGACTACTCCCGGCCAACCGTCGGCGAGTCGTTCGATAAGCTGATCGCCACAGGAGTCAGGCGCATTGTCGTGACCGGCGGAACGGCGTTCTTCGACAGGAGCTCACATGCGCTGGTCGACATACCAGAGGCCGTCGCACGCCTGAAGGAGCGGCAACATGGCGCGGAGATAACGTACGCATACCCGGACATCGACCTGGTGAAAGAGGAACTGGTACGGGCGATGATCTATAACATCGAAATGGCTTTGTCCTCTACCCCTCCTTAGTGTCCCTGCGTCCACGGTTCCGTTAAATTAATTAGGCATCAGTCCATAAGCGGAATACATTCAGTTTAATGCAGCGATACGAGCTGTAATTTGGTGGCTATTCGAATGGAGGCAAGGGTTAGATCAGGTGTGCCAGGGCTGGACGAGATACTGGGTGGCGGCTTTTTTCCCGGACAGACCTATGGCATCACGGGCGGGCCGGGCTCTGGCAAGAGCATACTTTCCATGGAGTTTCTGGTCAGAGGTGCTGAAAACGGAGAACGTGGCCTCTACGTGACGAGCGAAGTCTCGCCGGAGAAGCTGGTCAGGCAAATGCCGTTCTGGGACCTGCAGGGCTGCATCGACAGAGGAGACATTGTCACATTCAGCACTATGTCGCAACCGGGCGATCTCTCGGAGAAGACCGAGAAGTTCGACCTTGCTGGCCTGACGTACATGATCAAGCATTACGTCCGTAACAATGGCATCAAGCGCGTCGTCTTCGACTCCGTCGACGCCTTCGTTCAGCAATACGATAACCGCCTGCCGCTCCGCAGGGCGCTGAACGACCTCATTGGCATGCTCGAAAGTTACGGCTGCACCACATTGCTGATCATCGAGGGTAGCGGCGACATGTCCAGAGAATGCCTGGAGTATATGGTGGACGGAGCCATAGAGCTGGGTCGCATTGAGACCCACCATGACGTGGTGCGCTACATGCAGGTCCGCAAGATGCGCGGCACGGCGCATGACATGAACAAACGGGCAATGGAGATCGGTGACAATGGTATCTTCATCACGAACATGAGACCGTTCGTAGGCGATTGACCCGTTTCGCCATACTACTGATATGCTTTGATCAACGACCGGCAGCAAGAAAAAGCCATTCTCCTGGCGATAACGGCCGCGCTCCTGGTCATCGTCGTCGTTTTACTCCGCTATACAGTCCTGTCGGAAGACAGCCAGACCGCCGGCATGTTCAAGATGCTGACTCTCATCGTCCTGGCGCTGGTGTCCTTCTGCGTCTACCGGTATGTGAAACTGCTACCGCCGGGCAGCCGGTGAGCGATACGGGACGCGGAGAGAGTTTCCGCGCTAATCGGCAGTCATGCTATTTTGTCCGGACAGACAGACTGATTTCGGGATTTTACATGGAAGCCTGCTCCCGTTGCGGCCGTGCCATCGATCCTGACACGAAATGCGAGGACTGCGGCCGGCTGCTCTGTCATTATGACATCCGAGTGCTGAATGGCCGACTGCTCTGCCCGGACTGCTACAAGGAAGAGACTTTTCAGTACCATTCGAAAGAATGCGACGTTCCGGGAGGCTGAGAGTCAGCGATGAATTTCGATGTCGTTGCAGTCAGCCTTGACAATGGCACACTCGGAGAGATCGCATACGCCAATACGATGCGGGCGCTCCAGACCCTGGAGGAGGATGGCCAGCTTGACCGCATGAAGCTCAGCGGCACGGTCATGGTCAAGCCGAACTTCACCCAGCCGCCGAACCCGTCGCTAATGTTCGGCCCCCGTGAGAGCGATTTGACTGTGCACAACCACGTCTGCACAGACCCGTTTGCCATCGAGGCTGCCTGCGACTTCGTGGCCGGGCATGGAGGAAAGCCACTGGTGGCCGAGGGCACCAAGTGGCCAGGCGGCACCCGTGCCGTCTTCTTACAGATGGGATGCGAGTTGTTGCTCGAAGGCAGCAATGCCGTACTGGCCGACACGATCACTGAAAGCCCGGAACAGCGCATGATGGTTTCTCCGTCCAGAGTCTGGAACGAGAACTTCAGGGAGATCGAAGTCAGCCGCATCTTCGAGGAAGTCGACGTATTGCTGAACCTCGCAAAGCTCAAGACGCACAGCAACGCCCTGGTGACCGGCACGGTGAAGAACATGTACGGCGCGCTGGAGCCGGCCCGGCGACGGGCGGAAGGCCACTATTGTGCCGACCCGCTCTGGGCAAGTACTTCCCGCGCGAAAATGGCCGAAGGCTACAAGAAACTCTGCGAAACCTTCGTGCAGGTGCATGACGCCATTCTCAAAGGATTTGCGTTAGATGAGATCTGCGTGATCGAGGGCATTATCTCGGGAGAAGGCGACGGCCCGCTGTTCCGGCCGGCACTGCCACGGCAGGAGAACGTCGTCCTGGCATCGGCGAATACTCCGGCGACAGTCGATGCCGCCGAGAGCTATTATATCGGCTACTCGCCAGAGTTCCTGCGGAGCTTCGCAGAGTATGCGTTACATGAGATCAATCATACGGGAGACGATGAGCTGCTCAACTCATATGCACATCAGTACTTCCTGAAGCTGGCCGAAGAGACAGGAATGGGAAAGACCGGCGGCTTCAGCGTATACTCAATCTCACCTCGCACCTCGGAGATCATCCCGTGCGACATGCTCGGGCTGCTGCGACGGGGTGACATCTTCGCGCTGCCGACCTTCGCGCGGCACGCGGCGAATACGCCGCTGTACGAGCGCGTGCCTGACGGGGGATATGAGTTCAAGATTGAGGCGCCAGCTTAAACTACAGCTTGCTCGAGGCTTCAGAGGTTACGAGAGGTCTCGGAGACATCTCGCCGACCTCCAAGGCCTCAAAAGCTTATACCTGACCTGCACTGGTAGGTTTTAATATCATCGCGACCATGTATTTTAATTGATTAAAGTCCCACAAGAAGGAGAGCATTACCATGAAAATCACCTGGCATGGCCATTCGGTATTCGAGCTTCAGGACAGCCTGATCACTCTCATCGACCCGTTTTTGATGGGGAATCCGATGGCAGACATTTCGGCGAACGAGATCGACCCGGACGTGATCGTGGTCACTCATGGCCACGCGGATCACATGGGTGACGCGCTGACAATTGCGAAGCGCACGGGATGCAAGGTCGTGGCAGTCAGCGAAGTTGCTAAGTACATCCAGTCCCAGGGTGTCGACGCCCGCGGCGCTAACATCGGCGGAACGATAGACCTGGGCGCGAAGTACAGCTTCGTCCCGGCAATGCATTCCAATGGCATCGATGAGGCAGGCTTCGGCTGGGATGCCGGC
>JAEZKS010000011.1 GCA_023436075.1 Methanobacteriota archaeon | reverse complement strand
CCTTCGCAGTACACAAGAGCTGCCTTCGCAGTACACAAGAGCTGCCTTCGCAGCGGTCACACGCACGCGCGCGAGGCCGCGACTGCTCGATGGCACCTGCGCCGACCGGAAAAAGGCGGTCACACGCACGCGCGTGAGGCCGCGAAGCCTGTCCAACGTGCCCTGCCTTTTTACGCGATGCCAAAGTATTTAGCCAGAAATTGCCTGAGATCGGAAAAGATTATATCAATTTTGATAATGTGATTGCAGATGACTCGAAAGACTCAGCCCGGAAAGATCGAAGAGGATTCCACTGGCTCACTGTATCGATCTCTGCCAGAGGGCTGCCGCCTGTGTCACCAGGGCGCCAAACTGGTCCTGTTCGTCACGGGAGTCTGTAACCGGTACTGCTTCTATTGCCCGGTTTCGAATGAGCGCAGAGGCATCGATAGCACCTATGCCAACGAGCGGCGGGTAGAGTCAGACGAGCAGGTCGTCGAAGAGGCCCGGCGCATGAGCGCGCTCGGCACCGGGATCACCGGGGGCGAGCCGATGGGCAGGCTCGACCGGACGCTGCATTATATCAAACTGCTAAAAAAGAACTTTGGCAAGTCCCATCACATTCATCTCTATACCTGCACGGTCCCGTCAGAGGAGACTCTGAAGGCGTTGAACGAGGCAGGACTCGACGAGTTGCGGATGCACCCGAGCAAAGACGTCTGGGACCACTTTTATGACTCGGCATACCATCATGCGCTGAAGCAGGCTATTGCGCTTGGCATGAGCGCGGGCATCGAGATACCGGCGCTGGCCCCGGTGCCGGAGATCGAGCGGGCCGTAGCTGAGGCGGGCGGTTTCCTGAACCTGAATGAGCTGGAGTTCTCCGAGACGAACTGCGAGGCCATGAAACGACAGGGCTTCGCGCGGAAAGACGATGTATCGAACGCCGTACAGGGCAGCGAAACTGTGGCTCGCGAGATAGTTTTAAATAGCATAGCAAATACTAGGTATTGCTCATCCCGTTTTAAGGACGCTGTCCAGCTGCGGGAACGGCTGAAGCGGACCGCGTCTAACGTGGCAAGGCCTTTCGACGAGATCACCGACGACGGCACGATCGTCTGCGGGGAGATCACCGGTGACATCGACGGGGCGCTGAACCGCCTGGAGGGCCTGGAGATACCGGCCGACATGTACCTGCGCGACGGGGATACGATCGCGATCGCCTGGTGGGTCCTGGACGAGATCAGGAACGAGCTTCCGGGCACGGACAAGGCCATCGTGGAACGATACCCGCTGAAGGACGGGCTGGTCGTGGAGAGAATACCTTTATGACTGATGAAAATTTACTGAGAAACGTAGCCGTTAATAGTTCCAATCTTACCTTATCAATCGGGAGTGGTCGCCCTGAATATCATTGAAGACGAAACTGTGCTCATGCGGATCAAGGATTATCTCAGCCGGGACAAGGACGGCCGCCGTCGGGCGGTCCTCGAGATGTTCCTTGACGGCGGGCCGTACGAGACGAAGGACATCGACGATTATCTCAGAGACCGGAACTTCGACGTCAAGAACAAGGGCACGCCGGCCATGGTCGGCCTGATGGGCTCGAAGACGGGCATCCTGAGCGTGGACGTCACCGGCGATCATAACATGTACTCGATCAAGGGGAAGTATAAGCAGCTTGTCAAGGAAGCGCTGCGAGATACCGAGAGCTCCTGAACATGTACCGTGATATCCTGCGTAACCTTCTGTTTTCCAGGTGGTACGAGCACGTGCCTTTCATATATCGCTGGTATGAGCTGTCGCTGTCCCGCGAGGTGATGAGGCACCCAATACCTCAGCACGTCGCCATCATTATGGACGGGAACCGTCGGTTCGCGAAACGGATCGGAGCGTCCGTGGAAAAGGGCCATGTGTATGGCGCGGACTCTACTGAGCGAGTGATCAACTGGTGTGAGGATCTCGGCGTCAAGCAGCTCACCCTGTACTCGTTCTCGACGGAGAACTTCAATCGGACCGAAGGGGAGAAAAACGCAATCTTCGACCTGATGAAGGCGAGGCTCCGGGCGTCGCGGGAGCGACCTCGCACGCATACCTCCCGGCTGCGGATTACCTGCGTCGGGAACACGGACATGCTGCCAGAAGATCTGCGGCACGAGATCCGACAGACCGACGAGGCGACCTCGAAATACGACAATTATTTCCTCAACATCGCCGTCGCTTACGGTGGCCGGAAGGAGATCGTCGACGGCGCGATCAAGATGGCAGAGAAAGTGAAGTCCGGCGAGCTTTCGCCCGAGGACGTGACCGAGGATACCGTCGACAAATGCCTCTACTTCAACAAGAATCCCAAATCAGGTGTCGACCTCATCATCCGCACCGGCGGTGATGAGCGTACGTCGAACTTCCTGCCCTGGGAAGCCAGCGGCAACGAGTGCGCCATCTACATCTGCGCCCCATACTGGCCCGAGTTCCGGAAGGTAGACTTCCTGCGGGCTATCCGTTCCTACCAGATACGGGAGCGGGAGCACCGGATCAAGTATGCGATGAAAGTGATCAAGATCAAGCGCCAGAATGGCGGGCTGACATCGGCAGAGCTGGCGGAGATGCTGCGAAGCGCTTTCAAGATGTCGGCCGACGAGGCCAACGCCATCGTGAAGGACCCGCAGGTGGCGCAGGCACTACAGGGTGCCTGAAGCAGCCCTGCCTGGAAAAACCACCGCTCAGCTCTGCCTCGGGCATCGCATGCGCGCGCGAGACCTGGCTGCCGGGCCTTTTTATCATGTCGTCATGCATTGGTCGTTTGTCCTTGTTTCGGCTGTGCGCAGTACTGAGATGCCGCCAAGCACGCCAAGAGGCCAAGAACGCCAAGGTTTATTAACTAAAACGTCTCCATGCATGCCTTTTTAATAAAAAGACTTGGCGTTCTTGGCTCCTTGGCGTGCTTGGCGGTGTTCTCGTACTTCGGGAGCCCGAAACAAGGCCGGGTACGGTAGCCATGCCCGAAAAACGCGTTACTCAGCTCTACCCAGGTCATTAACAAGAGCTGCCTTCGCAGTTAACATGAGCGATTGCCAAAAAGTATGAAATATTACTTTCAATCCCCTTAACTCTGGTTTATATCCGAAGCCGCCCTTTTCAGTATAGCGATATGCACGCGGCATTCGACCAGCAAGACCCGTTTTCTGTCAAACAGAGCAAAGGACTGATCGCTGAGCGTGAGCAGCCGCTCTGCGTAGTCTGCAAGGGTGTTAAGAATCTCTGCGGCAAAGAACGATGTCCCATCCTGATTAAGTTCTACGCGAAGCTGAAGAATGCGCCGCAGATCGATGCCACGACGCTATATGGCTCGGCTCCCGGCGTTTTCGTAGGGCGGCACGGGTACCCGATAGTTTCCATAGGTCCACTGGTGCCCCCGGTGATCGGGGATACGTCGGAGATGGACACCCCGGAGCGCTGGATCGGAAAGACCATCGACGATATCGTGGGCTTCCGCAGTTCGCTGGTGCGGGGCATGTACCGTGTCAATGTCCGCAAGCCAGAGAAGTTCGGGAAGATCGTCGAAGACATGGCGTTCCTGGCGATGTCGGCAAATCCCGTGGATACGGACGCTGAGTTTTACCGAAAGCCGTCCGGGCGCATCGAGCTGGACGACGAGGTGCAGCCGTTCGGGCCTTCTGCGCCGCTGAAGAAAGCATCTCTCGGGAGCTTCCGCCTCGATGACCGCATCGAGAAAGCTTACCATGATACTGACCTGATGGCCAGGGACGCAGTGGTAGAGCTGTATCGGAACGACACGATGGTGACACGCATCCAGCGGGCGTTCAGCATGGGCGCTTTCGGGGCGAAAAAGACCCGGCGGATCGTGCCGACACGGCAGAGCATCACCGCCGTCGACAGTATCATCGGCGAGACGTTGATGGATCGGGTTCGTATGTTACCGATCATCGGCGAGTATCGCGTGTTCGAGAGCTGGCAGCTCGACAACCGTTTCATCGTCCTCATGTTGCCCGAGCCCTGGAGCTATGAGCTGGTAGAGGCCTGGTACCCGGACACGGTCTGGAACCCGGCGGGGCGGGAGATCATGATCATCTCGGACGCGGAGCGCTTCGAGGGCCGGACGACCTATGCGAGCATCGGCGGCTGCTACTACGCGGCCCGGCTGGCCACCTGCGAGTACCTGATGCGCGAGGGGCGCCAGGCGAAGGTGGTTATCCTCCGCGAAGCCCATTCAGGATATGTCATGCCCGTCGGCGTGTGGAACGTCCGGGAGAACGTTCGTGCGGCGCTGAACGGGCCGTGTGAACGGTTCGGCTCGCTGGATGCCGCGCTGACGCACATACAGACGAAGTTCGACATCCCCATC
>JAEZKS010000003.1 GCA_023436075.1 Methanobacteriota archaeon | reverse complement strand
GTGTTACCACCTCTTAATCTTCCCCGTCCAGCCGCCAGACGACTACGGACGACTTGTTCTCATCCTGCGAGGTATCGCGCGACTTGTAGAAGTAAAGTCCCCTCACCTTTTCGATATCGTCGTTGATGACCAGTTCTTTGGTGATGATGGTGAGCGTTTTCGGCGGTATCTCCAGATCGTTGCTCATCTGGATGAACGAGACTCCGTCCCCGTGCTCCCGTACGTACTGTATGACCCGCTCCTTGTCCCTGAAGCTGCTGGCCGGCGGCTGGTCTCTGGCGGTCGGCATTGCTTTGGGCACGCGTATCCTGCCGTCGGAGTCCGCGGAGATCGGTGATTCCCTGAAGGCCTGCGGTTCCCGCTGGGGCATATCGCGTATACTGCGTCCGCTGGGTGGAATCTTTGCCGTGCTGCCGGCCATCTGCCCATTAGGTATGCGCTCCATGCCAGAGTTTTCCGTCCTGCGGTAGATATCGCGGGCCGAGACCATGGACAGGTCTTCGCCAGCATACTCCGGCAGCCGTGGCTGCTCTGCAGATGCACGGAACGATCCTTGATCTCTCTTGCGTCCGTCGATCATATTATTCGAAGTCTGCGAAGAGCCAGTCATCTGTGCCTGCCTGGCATTCTCGGCCCGCTTCATTTCGGCCGCATGGGCCTTCCGGGCGCTTCGCTGGTCCTTCTTCGTGGCGATCGATTCACGGAAGCCGCCTGCGGACTTCCCGACCGAAGCGAACACCCCGGAGAGTGGTCCCATGAACATATGACGCTTCGAGACGACGACGGCGAAGATCAGGCCGACTACGATCAACAAGATGAGCACGGCGACGGCTGGCACGACCCATCCTGGCACCAATGGCTTGTCGAGGGATTTATCGATCGACTCGGTCTCCGCACCCATCACGATCGGGACATTACTAATCTCCAGGTCGGAATACCCGCTCAAGGTCAGCCGTATCCGGTGGGTTCCCGCATCTATGTAGGCGGTGCATGGAGTCGTCAACGGCTTGCCGTCAGTCCCAAGCATCTGCTTGCCATCCACGTAGACATTAGCTCCAGCCGGATCGGTCTTTATCTGGATCCAGCCCTTAGGCGAATAGTCAATCTGCAGGTCGACAATCTTGTTTCGTTCCGCCGGCTCGTTTCCTCCTATGCCAAGGATGACGTTCGGGTTGTAGAGCGAGAACGACTGGTTCTTCACGTACACGCTGCCCTTCGGGTCAACATAAGCGGCAGACACCAGGAAGGTCTTCTTCCCGTAGATCTCGTTGCTCTCGGGTGGGTCAGTGGACACCTTCACGTCGTTGAACTGGTAGTGCCCGTTACCATCGGCCGTCACTTGGTCCTTTTTGTAGAAGCTACCCGGGACACCGTCGTCAGAAGACTGCCAGAGCGATACCACTGCGCCGGGCGCAATGGTGCCATCCTTATAGAGCACAGTGCCATTCACGGTGTTTGTGAATGTCCCCGGGATCGCAGAGGGATCAGGATTGCTGGTCGGTGCCGAAAGCGAGAGTTGTATCGAGTAAGGATCACATTCAATTTTTGAATTGCCGCCTTTCACTTCGATGTTAGTGTACGCCGACTGGTAGATGCGCCCGTTCATAGGATATTGAGCGTAAACCTTGTAGGTTCCGACCGGGACGACCATGTCGTAGTCGCCGCTACTGGAGATGTATGAATAGTACCTCTGCTCATTCGATATGGCGTAGACGACTCCTCCGGACATATCACGAGTGCCACCGGCGTCTACCCTGCCCCAAAAATGGCCGTATTCCAGCGACGGATAATTGTGCAATGTAGTCCATCGCGAGTCGATTTCGACTATGCCCTGACTGCCATCTGTCCATACCATGTCAGAATAATCGGTCTTGTAAGTTTTGCCGCCTGTAGTAAGAGTGACAAAGACCATGAAGGCATCGCTATTGGAAGGTATGCTGACAAAATTGAACTTGCCGTCCTTATCTGAAATCTTGGTATCAAGGACACGCCAGCTCGCGCCGTAGGTCTCGTCGTTGACCAACTCCACCGTGGCACCGGCGACTGGGTTGCCGCGCCGGTCGAGAACAGTACCATGCACCGTGTATAATCCAGCAGCGGATACTTGCGGGATCACAAGGAGCGATGAAACGATAAAACACAGTAACAACAATAGGGCTATTGACTTTTTCATCCTTTGACCTTCCGACCTTTCTGATTAAGCTCTTACATCTACAAATATTTTATCGTATTATCGTGTCTGCATCCAGCCTTTTTCCGTCAGGCGATTATTATAGGTTTTCTGTCTTGAAAACGATGATTTCGGCTGCCAGGCCGGTTTCTGATTTCACCATATACTATATAAAACCTTCTCTCTTAACCGATTTTCTCGGCAGGAAATCACGAATCGTCGCCGTTTTGACAGTGGATGACCATCGATCGCTTTTATTCAGTTGTTCTCTCCGTGTTTTCGTTTACGGGCCTTAAACCCGGGTCGGCTGCCGGAAACACATCGCCGACAGCATCTCATTTGCTTACTAAGACCATGAGGTATATAAATGCTATGACATGATCGGTCAACCGGCAAGCGTAATGGTCATGATGAGAAGAATGGATACAATTGGCGGGATGAACACGACAGTAGTATCGCGCCTTGCAAAGCAGACTGGAACTGCTCCGTGATGACCATTATGCCTGTCGTGCCCATAGTGGTAAAAAGATATAATATGACTTGCATCATTGAAAAAATTAAATGAAAGGAGACGCATCGAATGCTGAAAGAAGCGATGCTGTGGGACTCGCTCGACGGCAAGGCGAAGTGTAATGTCTGCTCCTATCGCTGTGTCATACAGGATGGCAGGCTCGGCAACTGTCGGACCAGAAAGAACATTGACGGCCGCGTGTTCAGCCTCATCTATGGCACGGTGACCTCGACTGCCAGCGATCCGATCGAGAAGAAGCCGCTATATCACTTCTACCCGGGCAGCTATTCATACTCCATGGGCTCCGTAGGATGCAGTTTCCACTGCGAGCACTGCCAGAACTGGAGCATCTCCCAGGCGGATATCGAATCGGTCTATACTATGGACATCTCGCCTGAACAGGCAGCCGAAGCGGCGGTACGGGACCGCTGCAAGAGCGTTTCATTCACTTATAATGAGCCGTCCATCTGGCTGGAGTTCACTCGTGACACCTCGAAGCTCTGCCATGATCGCGGCGTGAAAAGCGTCTATGTAACCAACGGCTACGCTACGCCGGAGCACATGGACGAGATGAAAGGCCTGCTGGACGCCTACCGGGTGGACATCAAGGCGTTCACAGAGGAATTCTATCGGAAGACCTGCAAAGCAAAGCTGCAGCCAGTGCTTGAATCGACGAAGATCGCGAAAGACTACGGCATGCACGTCGAAGTCGTCACGCTGCTCATCCCGGGCCTCAACGACACGGAAGAGGAGATCAAGAGCCTCTCTAAATGGATTTTCAACAACCTCGGGCCAGACACGCCAGTCCACTTCACGCGGTTTTATCCGATGTACCACATGGACCATGAAGCACCCACGCCGATCGCCACGCTGGAGAAAGCACACGACACCGCCCGGAAAGAAGGGATCAGCTACGTCTACCTCGGCAACGCGCCTGGCCACAAGTACGAGAGCACCTGGTGCCCGCAGTGCGACGAGCTACTGATCGAACGGTATGGGTTCAAGATTATACACTATAATATTACTATAGACAAAAAATGCCCGAAGTGCGGAGAGAAAGTGCCTATCGTCGGCGATTACGGCCGATGAGGCCTAGAGGCCGGCAAGAGGTCTCCGAGCTTCAAGATTTTGGAGAGGCTCCAGAGGTTTCGAGAGGGCTCCGAGCTTCAACACAGAGGTC
>JAEZKS010000015.1 GCA_023436075.1 Methanobacteriota archaeon | reverse complement strand
ATTGTATATCGCAGTGGTTTACAATGGACAGGCTTGAGCTGGTCACACGTAACGTGGAAGAGGTCGTAACCATGGACGAACTGAAGGCGTTGCTGGAGAACAACCCGGCACCGAGCGTGTACGTCGGTTACGAGCCCAGCGGCAACATCCATCTAGGCCACATGATCACGGCGAACAAGCTCATCGACCTGCAGCAGGCTGGTTTCAAAGTGACCGTGCTGCTGGCAGACCTGCACGCCTACCTGAACCGGAAGGGCACGATGGAGGAGATCGCGAAGATCGCCGACTACAACAAGCGTTGCTTCATCGCGCTGGGCCTGAGCCCCGAGACCACCCGGTTCGTGCTCGGATCGAGCTACCAGCTCTCCCCTGAGTACGAGACCAGCGTGCTGCAGATGGCCTGCGATACGACGCTGAACCGGGCCCGCCGGAGCATGGATGAGGTCTCCCGCGACGCGGAGGACCCGCGGGTGTCGCAGATGATCTACCCGCTGATGCAGGCGCTGGACATCGCCTATCTCGGCGTCGATGTGGCCATGGGCGGCATCGACCAGCGTAAGATACACATGCTGGCGCGCGAAGAGCTGCCGGCGCTGGGCTTCCGCAGCCCGATCTGCCTGCACACGCCCATTCTGCTCGGCCTGGACGGCACTAAGATGTCGTCGAGCAAGGGCAACAACATCAGCGTAGACGAGCCGGCTGAGGCTGTCACAAAGAAGATCGAAAAGGCGTTCTGTCCCATCGGCCAGGTCGCCGACAACCCTGTGCTGGACCTGTTTCGGTATCATATCTTCATCAAGTACCCGAAAATCACGATCGAGCGGCCGGAGAAGTTCGGGGGCAACCTCGAGTACTCGAGCTACGATGCGCTGCGGGATGACTTCGCGGCGAAGAAGGTCCACCCCGTCGACCTGAAGAAGACGGCGGCCCGCTACATGAACCTGATCCTGGAAGACGTCAGGAAGCGCATGTAGAGGAATTGCAGCATACACTTTCATATATTACGTCATCATTAAGAAACGTGGTGGTAAACTGGAGAGAAAGTACAACAAGCCCGGAGAGACCTCCGGTGAGCAGATCACCCGGGTCAGGACTCCTAACAAGAGAGACGGTGAGGTCTTGGGTCATGTGACTAGCATGCTCGGTGCGAACCGCATCGTGGTGCAGTGCGTGGACGGCGTGACTCGCATGTGCAGGATACCCGGCAAGATCAAGAAACGAGTCTGGATACGCGAGGGCGACACGGTCATCGTCGTGCCCTGGGAGTTCCAGAATGAGAAGGCCGACGTTATCTGGCGCTACACCCAGCCCCAGGTCGACTGGCTGCAAAAGAAAGGGTTCCTGTGATCGACTAAAAACAGTTTATCACCTAAATTTTTTATCGTCGCTCGTCTACTGGCAGGTTTCAGGACTGTCCAGGGCTGCGGTTGCGGGCTTTTAAGAAAACGTTGTAAATGCCCAGTATTACGAAAAAGGACCAGGCAACAGCGAGGAGTAGTATTACGATCCGGGCCAGCGGGTTCTCGATGATGGCAGCCATCAAGAGTGTCATGGCGAGAAGCAATACCGATGACAGGACTGCCATGGGCCTCATATACTGCTTTTTCCATCTCGTGATCATATAGCAGATGCCCATGGTCACGATGCACAGTGTCCCCAGCCCGATGAGCGGCTGACCGCTGCTTATCTCAAGAACGGCAATACCTGTCAGGAAGAGCATGAATATTGCCCCTGCCACGGTCGACAGCACGAGCGAGCCTGGCGTTTCCCACGGTACAATGCTCCCTGAGCTGGCGCGCATCAATGTCTTGCCTCAAAAGCGTATTGCTATCTCGCAAGAAAAATTTTATCGCAGAATCAGTGAATCGAGAAAAAGTAGGGGCTAATGGTTGTACTTGTTAACCAGTCCCACGCCGTACTCGGCCAGTTTCTTCGCGCCATCGGCAGTCCGCGACTCGGCGAACACCCGGATGATCGGCTCGGTGCCCGACGCCCGGACCAGCACCCAGCCCTCGGGCCGGAACACCTTGATGCCGTCGGTGAGGTCGGTTTTCTCCGTCTTGACCGCCGCCTCGATCTGCTTCAGCACGGCATCTTTATCCTTGCACTTGATCTTTTCCTTTACGCTGTTGTATGACGGCATGGCGTCGACCAGATCGCTCAGCTTCTTGCCGGTCTTCGCAAGCATTTCGAGCATGGACGCGGCCGACATGCCCCCGTCCCGGCAATACTGGAACTCAGGGAAAATAAGGCCTCCGTTGCCCTCGCCGCCGAAGACTCCGCCTACCTCCATCATCTTTCGGGCTACATGGATGCTGCCCACCATAGTCCAGATGACCTTGCTGTCATATTTCTTAGCGATGTCTTCGATGATCGATGAGGAGCTGACCGGGGTGACGATGATGCTGCCCGGCTTCTGCATGAGCTTGTACTGTGTCATCAGCGCCAGGAGCACGTCCTCGTTCACGAACCTGCCCTTGTCGTCGATGAACACGGCCCTGTCCGCATCTGCGTCGTGGGCGACGCCAAGGTTGGCGCCTGCTGCGACTACTGCGGCCTTCAGATCGTTGATCTCATTTCCGGTAGGCTCGGGATTGCGGCCAGGGAAGGTGCCATCTACCTGAGCGTTCAGGGTGATCACCTTACAGCCCAGCTTGCGCAGCAGGAACGGGGTGGTCACGCTGGCGGCGCCGCAGCCGGTGTCTGCGACCACGGTGAACTTTTTGGCACGGATGGCAGTAGAGTCGACCCGTTCTATGATCCCATTGATGTACGCCGGTTTAGGGTCAGCGCATGACAGGTCGCCTGTCTCGCTCCAGTTCGCCTTGCGGAAGTCGCCAGAGTAAAATATTTTCTCTACGATGGCCTCGTCCTGCCGCGACATCTCGGTGCCGTCGCCGGCGATGCCCTTGATACCGTTGTACTCGGGCGGGTTATGCGAGGCTGTGATGATGACCCCGGCGTCAGCATGGTGCTTCACGTAGTACTGGATGCAGGGCGTCGGCGCGATGCCCAGGTCGACCACTGAGCAGCCAGTGGACAGCAGGCCGGCGATCACCGCATTCTTCAGCATGTCACCCGACTGCCGCGTATCCCTGCCTACTGCGATTTTTCCCTTGCGGAACGTGCCGATGCTCTTCGTCAGGTTCATCGCCATCTCCGGAGTCATCTCCATGTTGGCGACGCCTCTCACTCCATTTGTGCCGAACAGCGCCATTTTAATGCTCCTCGTTATTTCTCCTCGTCATGTACCCAGAACTCGCCGGAGACCGTGAACTCCTTCTTCCAGATGGGCACTTCTTCTTTGACCCTCTCGATCGCTTCTCTCAAAGTCGGGAACAGCTCCTGTCGGTGGCCTGCCGCCACAACGATATAGACGATGTCCTCGCCGGCCTCGATGCGCCCTGTCTTGTGATGAATAAGCACGTCCACAATGCCCGGCTTCGCCTTCAGCTCACGCTCTATCACGGCAATGCGTTCCTTCGCTACCGCATCGTAGCTCTCGAATTCGAGGGCTTTCGTGGTCTCGCCCTTCGCGATCTCCCGGACGATGCCGGTGAAGGTGCCGATCGCCCCGGCTTTTTTAATCTCAGGGTTGCGGCGTACCTTTGCCAGCAGGTCCCAGAGCGTGATCCGGTCCGGCTGCGCCATTACGATAGACGCCAGCTCTTCGGCCGTCGCATTGATGTCGACGCGAGCGATCACGTTGGCCGCTTCCACGTCGCCGATGCCGATCTTCGGCAGGCTGCTTTCCTTGAAGCCCTCGACGATCGCGAAGTCGACGCCTTCCATGGCCAGCTCATGCAGCGCTCGCTCGACGCCGGCGCCCGGAATGATCTTGACACCTCTCGTTGGCGTTACACCAATGGTGACGTCCGCACCGCTGGAAAGGTGACGATCTGTGTCTCCGCCGTAGGGCAGGATTTCTTCCCGCGTATGCTTGACCGTGCCCACCGTGCCGTGCTTCTTCAGCTCGGCCACGAGCCGCTCGACGAGCGTCGTTTTTCCTGACTTGTGATAGCCGACGACGGAGATGACCTTCATGCTTTCATATAATGTCTTGTATATGCTTTAAAGCTTATCCGCCACGGCAATTCCATTTGCCGTCACGTTCTCTCGCGTCTCGTTTCGGGCGGCACGGGCTGCGAGACAAAGCTTTATGGCCGAAAAAGGAAAGGATAAATGAGCTATGGACAAGCCGAAGTTCGTTTACGTCACCTACATCAACGCGACGCCGGACCTGATCTGGCAGGCGCTCACGCGCCCGGAGTTCACCCGGCAGTACTGGGGCGGCTGGAGCATCGAGTCCGACTGGAAGCCCGGCTCGCCAGTGCGATACGTCAACTGCTCGGGCGGGATCGATGCAGATGGCAAGGTTTTCGAGTGCCGGCCCATGGAACTGCTGTCGTTCACGTTCCATTCGCGGTTAC
>JAEZKS010000154.1 GCA_023436075.1 Methanobacteriota archaeon | reverse complement strand
ATCTGCAGGTTGTTCTTGACACGGTGGTGGATCTCCTTGAGCAGCACCTCCTTTTCACGTAGCGATTCGAGCACCTGCTCTTCCGAGCGTTTGCGCTCGGTCACGTCATGCAGGACAATCAGGCGCCCGGTTGGCATCCCGCTGGAATCATTAAGCATCGTAGTGCGTGCCTCCAGCCATTGCGGTACTCCGTCGGCCGTGGCCAGCATGATCTCCTGCTGGTGCTCGTCGGTCATGCGGCAGCAGGAGAGCAGAGCCGGATGCCGTGCCATGATTTCCTCTGCGCTGTCTCCTGCTTCGGTTCCGACAGCGCCTATCAGCCGGCTGGCAGCCGGGTTGATCGACAGGATGCGGTCCCGCTTATCCAGCACCAGCACGCCGTCCGCCATGCTGGCAATCAGACTGCGCTGGGCCAGTGTCACGATATCGAAGATACTGCCCCCGAAAAGGTACCAGCCATAGAAGACCATTGCAATGGTGACAATGAACGGTATGATGTCGAGGCCTTCATGTACGTTTCCGACGACCAGTATGGAAGTGCCGACGATCAGGATGACCGCTGAAAGGATGACCACAGCTCTTCTCCGCTGGGGGCCATGGTTCCGCAGTGACCTGTAAATCAGGATAGCTGCGGCGATCGCGCAGAGGGCGTAGCTGTATGCCGAGTATATCCAGAACCACACGTTGTGATCGTATACGGCCATTTTATCCCCGCCACCGGGCGCCAGGGTGACTTCGCTCCAGATCAGGCCGTGCCACTCGTTGGTCATGGTCAGTCCCAGGGTAATCGCTGGAATGATCATCAACAGCAGGACATATTTAGGCTTGAGCCATTGCACTGTCAGATAATAGTCCATCACGAACATCAGGAACAGCGGGCATAAGAAGACGACTCCTACATATGACAGCTTGGCGCAGAGGATTTTGGTGGGCAGGTCGGCCGCGACCATTTCCAGGCCGGTCGCCAGTAGCCACATGCTCGTCGCCATCATCAGCAGAGTAAAGTAGCGGCCTCCCCGGGACGAGCGTCGCGGCCAGACGTACGCAGCCATCGCAAAGGCCATGGCCGTCGCAATCAGCATAGCGAAGAAATATGGCGAACCCGATATGACAATGGTATAGCTCATTCCTCTTTCCTTCTTTGCGAGATTATCGAGCCGATAATCGCCAGTATCTCATAGTGTGTTTCAGCTAAAATCGCTGGTTTTTAACCGCTCTAGTACCAGAACTCCGGCAGTATTAGCCTGCGATCAGTCGCGTTATATTTGCCAGCGGTTAAATAAATATAATCTATTTAATGACTAATTACATATTAGAATCTTGTCTTCAGGATTTACCGGACGGCTCTGTGGTAACGTTCTCTTGCGGATTTTCCCTGAATATCATTCTGAAAGTTGTCCCGCTGTCGCCGAACTGCTCGATGGTCCCTTCGAGCTGGCTTACCAGTGTGTTGACTAGTTGCAGTCCAAGTGAGAATGTGTTGCGGAAATCGATCTCTGGTGGCAGCCCTGTCCCGTTGTCGCTGACAATCAGCGTGTATGTATCGTCACGTTTCGAGAGGCTGACGTGCACTACGCCGGTCCTGTCATCCTTGAAGGCATATTTCAGCGAGTTGGAGACCAGCTCGTTGATGATCAGGCCGCACGGGATGGCCGTATCAATGCCCAGTGATACGCCCTCGATGTCGATGACGACTTCGATGCCGGAGCGAGTGACGTAGGAGCGTGAGAGGTATGCGGTCAGGCTGCGTACATATTCAGCGAAATCGACGTGGGAAATGTCTCTTGCCTGGTATAGCTTCTCGTGGACTAGAGCCATGGATCGGATGCGGTCCTGGCTTTCCTGGAAGGTTTTTGCCGGGTTCTCGCTGCCGATCTTCTCCGACTGGAGACTGAGCAGGCTGGAGATGATCTGCAGGTTATTCTTGACCCTGTGATGAATCTCCTTCAGCAGCACCTCCTTCTCCTGCAGCGAGCTCATCATCCGCTGCTCGACCCTTCTGCGCTCTGCGATCTCGTCCTGCAGCGCTTTGACGGCGCTGGCCAGCTCAGCCGTCCTCTGCTGTACCCGGTCTTCGAGAGTATTGTTGATCCGCTGCAACTCCTCTGATGCCCGCTTCAAGTCGGTGATGTCGTTGCCGATGGCCAGGATTTCCTCGATGCACCCGTCCTGGCCGGTGACTGCTTTGTTGGTCCATGATACCCAGACGCGCTCGCCGTCACGGCGAAGGTTCTCGTTCACGTTGATTACGTGCCGGTCGGGGTGCCAGAGCAAATCCCTCATGTGTTTCGACAGGTCGCGGCCGGACGATTCGGCGGGCGGGAAGATCGTTTCCAGCACGCTTTTGCCGATGATCTCGTCTTTCGAATAGCCGAAGAAGCTGCAGGCGAACTCGTTGAAGAACGTGATCCGGCCGCTCATGCCGAAGCGGATGATCATGCTGTTGGCGTTCTGCACCAGATCTCTGTACCTGCTCTCGCTCTCCCTTAGCGCCTCGTTTGCTTCCTCCAGATCTGCCGTGCGATCAAGCACCCGGGCCTCGAGCTCATCGTTGATCTTTCTTATCATTTCTTCGGCGTGCTTGCGCTCGGTGATATCCTGGATAGCTCCAAGGACGCGGACCACCCGGCGCTCCGCCCCTTCGCCGACGAAGAAGACGCGCGCCATCACGTACACCCAGCGCACGGCATGGTCCGGCGTGCGTATGATGCGATACTCCGTCGAATACTCATCGGGCCATGTCAAGCCGATCGCAAACTCGGGGATGGCATTCTGCAGGTCTTCCTTGCATATGCATTCCCGCACGCGGTCTAGTGTCAGCATAGTGCCGGGAGGTATGCCGTAAATCTCGTACGTTTCGGGCGACCAGAGGTGCCGGTCGTTCGTGACGTCCCAGTCGAACACGCCCAGGCGGGCCGTAGCCATGCACAGCCGAAGCCGCTCTTCGCTTTCCAGCAGCGCCTCTTCAGCCCGTTTGCGCTCGCCGATGTCCCGGATGATTCCGCGGTACCACGCAGCCCGGCCGCCCTGGCCCGGGATGGGGGCGCCGCTGATCTCCAGGTCGGCCATGGTGCCATCCCTGCGCGTCGCGGTGAAACGGACGAGGTCAAATCGGCCACGTTTGCCGATCTGGTCGACGATCAGGGACACGATCTGTTTTTCCTCGTCGGCCTCCATCAGCTCGAACGGGGAACGTCCGGCGATCTCTCCGGGCTCGTAGCCCATGACATCCTGGATCTGGGGGCTCACGTACGTGAATCGAATGTCACCGTCCGTCTCCCAGACGATATCATTGACGTTCTCGACCAGCCTGCGGTACTTTTCCTCGCTCTCCTTGAGCTGCCGCCTGGACATCTCCAGAGCCTCCAGCGTCTCGTTGATCGTCTTGGCGAAATGAGACACCTCGTCGTTGCCTGTCACCGGTGGTATTCGCACCGAGAGGTCATTATCGTCCCTGATCCGGCGGATCGCCTCGTCCATGTTGTACATGAGGGAGATGCCGATCTTCTCGATGAGGAATACGGCGGCGAAG
This sequence comes from Methanobacteriota archaeon, assembly GCA_023436075.1. Taxonomy (GTDB): domain Archaea; phylum Halobacteriota; class Methanocellia; order Methanocellales; family Methanocellaceae; genus Methanocella_A. The sequence goes on along the minus strand of JAEZKS010000154.1, from coordinate 5,716 downwards.
GCCATCGCCAGAGCGATGGCAATGCTGAGCAACAGGAAGTACCAGATACGTGCCTGAAGGTCGCCGATGCCGTTGACAATGATAGTCTGTGCAGCCACGTACATGGCCAGAAACAGCAGTGCAGCTACGGCTGTGACAATGATCATCGCCTTGGTCCGTAGCTGTATCTCCACCACCTCATTGCCTGCAGCCCGTCAGCCGTCAAGCGCACCTGATCAAGCTATTTCCCGGCGAACGTAATAAATCTGTTCTCTTCACCCGTCACAGTTGCGACGTCATGAGAAAATATACGTACGATCGGGGCCTCTGTAACATGAATGGCCGACAGGGCGCAAACGGCAAGCTCCGGTCAGATCATATCGAATGGAAAACGTGGTCTGATATTACTTTCAGCACGCTTACGATAGTGTTGTATATCCACAGGATATATGTTGCTTAATTATAAACCGCGAGGTTACAAAATGGCAGAAAGACTGACAGTGGAAGATTTACCTGGCGTGGGGCCTGCTACCGCCGAAAAGCTCAAAGAGGCAGGATATACTTCAGTAGAGGCGATCGCTGTCGCATCGCCCGCAGAGCTGGCATCCGCCGCGGAGGTGGGCGAGAATACCGCCTCCAAGATCGTCGCGGCAGCCAAGAAATGCGCCAACATCGGCGGCTTCGAGACCGGCGAGATCGTGTTCGAGCGGCGGAAGCAGGTCGGCAAGCTCAAGACCGGCTCCAGCACGCTGGATGAGCTGCTGGGCGGTGGCATCGAGACTCAGTCGATCACCGAGTTCTACGGCGAATTCGGCTCTGGCAAGACGCAGGTGGCGCACCAGCTCGCTGTGAACGCGCAACTCCCCGCCGATCAGGGAGGCCTGGACGGATCGGTGATCATGATTGATACCGAGAACACCTTCCGTCCTGAAAGGATAGCGCAAATGGTCAAGGGCCTCAAGGGCGGCGAAGACTTCGACCCCGAGGAGTTTCTCAAGAACATCCACGTCGCGAGGGCGTACAACTCGAACCACCAGATCCTGCTGGTCGAGAGCGCTTCCGAGCTGGCCGAAAAGATGCGCGACTCCGACAAGCCCGTAAGGCTCATCATCGTGGACTCGCTGACCGCTCATTTCCGCAGCGAGTACGTGGGCAGAGGCACACTGGCTGACCGGCAGCAGAAGCTGAACAAGCACATGCACGACCTGATGCGGTTCGGCGACTTGAACAATGCCGTAGTCATGGTCACCAACCAGGTGCAGGCGAAGCCCGACGCGTTCTTCGGCGACCCAACCAGACCCGTTGGCGGCCATATCGTGGGCCACACGGCCACGTTCAGGCTGTACCTGAGGAAGTCGAAAGGCGAGAAGAGGATCGCACGTCTGGTGGACAGCCCGAACCTGCCCGAAGGCGAGGCTATCTTCAGCGTGACTACGGAAGGGCTGAGAGATTAAGTTTCTCTCCCTTTTCTTTTCTCTTTTATTGTTGTGCCGCTTATAAGGGATGTCTCCGCGACGGTTACGCGCGTGTGTGTGACAGGGGCGATGGCCGGCTTAATATCCCCGATGTCGGAAAACGACGATTATCCGCCAACATTCACTGTCGCTTTGGACAATGCCAGTTCCTCACCAAGTATTTTTACTTGTATGCCAATATTCCGCTACCGCGAGGCGTCATCGTTGGCTGTAGCAGATTCGACTTTCAAAGAGCCCAACCGGATACTGGCAGCCTTTCAGGCATTCACTTATCGCATCATGGCCCGCACCTACTACCGGTACTACGTAGAAAGCCTGGGCTTCAAGGGCGACGAGCGAGTGCTCGAATACGGCTCCGGCCCCGGTGCCATGTCACAGTACCTCGCTCAAGCGCTTCCGTATGGCCACCTGACCTGTGTGGACATCTCGAAGGTCTGGATGGGCTATATGAAGAAGGTAGCCCCGAAGTATCATAACATCGACCTGATGCACGGCGATGTCGCAGACCTGAGAATCCCCGCGGAGTCGTATGACATAGTATTCATCCACTACGTCGTTCACGACATCCCGGCCAGCGTCCGACGGGAAAAGATGGGTATTCTCTTGAACAAGCTGAAGAAAGGCGGCAAAGTCTTCATCCGCGAGCCGACCAGCCCGTATCACGGCATAGCCCCGGAAGAGGTCCGGGCAATCATGCGGGAGAACGGGTTGCGAGAGATCAGCTCGGCGGCCGGGAAGAGCCCGCAGGGTGCGCCGACGTTTCAGGGCGTTTACGTCAGATAACCATTTATGGCTCTTTTTATTTTTTAATCGACAGGCTGGATATGGACCGATCGGTACCAGGGTTGCAAGCTCTTTCCGGGCTGTGCAACTCTGAACCGCAGGAACCGTTTGAGGCCGCAGCGAGCGCAGCGAACGCGGCATATTACGGGCAATCCTGCATCTAGCTGCGACCGCTGCGCTCGCTGCGACCTTAAAAGTGGCGACAGGTGCATCTTCGACATATGATGGGAAAACGGCAAGCTCTATCGGCATTAGCCAGTCACTTTTATACACCGGCCCAAAAATACAGAATCTCATTATCGAGAACATCACGATCATTGTAAGTGCCCGACGGCCAGAATAAAAAATCGAAGATCGGCCCCGGGCCGGTGCTAACGTCTCGGGAAGGCCGATCTGTCGGTTGCTCTGGTGTGGTTATAATATAATCGTCATTTCAGCGGCGGCTTTCGCCAGTCCGGGAGGTCCCTGATCGGCTCGATGATCGGCCGGTAGTCGGGGTTCTCCGCGCGTTTCTTGCGCATGTACTCCCGTTGGTATGCTGTCCGGTCGAAGGCGGGCTGTCCGGCCGTGGCTTTGAGATCACGGACCAGGCGGTCCAACTCCCTGATGCCATCGTCGATGTCGATGTCACCGTCTGAGACCTTGTTTTTCATGGATTCCGCCTGTCTGTCGATCTCGTCCAGCATGTTCAGAATGGTTATCTTGAGTTCGGATTTCTTCTCGTCTTTCATCGCAATCAAGCGGACTGCTTCTCCGCGCTTCATGCCATCGGGCTGGCGACTCTTTATCAGCCCGATGGTATAAAGTTTCTGTCAAACAGTGTAGTTTTTTCTTGCGGTATAGAGTTTGGTATTGAGTTTTCGGAGAGAGTCGTCAAAGCTCACCATGTTAGTCTAACTATAAATATTTTGTTGTTAGTCTAACTATGATTTTTCATGGATCGAGAAGTCCCTGGCGCCGTCGGCATACCGGGCTATGATGCAATAGATTTTAATGCTATAGGAACAGGATAGGTAGATGTGAACGATCAGACCGGTCAGGACTGCGTAATATACGGCGATTCCCGGATTGCATACGACATCGTCTACAGCTCTAAAAGGAAGACGATCGGCATCACCGTGTACCCGTCCGGCGAGGTCCGGGTCTCAGCTCCCCACCGGATGGGCGGCGCAGAGGTCAGGCGTCTGGTGGCTGAGAAGGCCGGCTGGATCGACCGGAAGCTGCGCGAGTACCGGGCCGAGGGCGTTCACGATGCCACGAAGAAATACGTCGAGGGTGAAACCTTTCTATACCTCGGCAAAGAGTATTCGATTCACCTGGCGCCTGGCGATCACGGCCCTCTCGTCACGCTGGACGACCGCCGGTTGAACGTGGTGTTGCCCCCGAGCGTCGCGGGCGGGCTGCAGTCAGAAATGGCCCGGGAGGCCGTATTCGAGTGGTACCGGCTTCACGCGGAGATGGCCGTCGAAGAGGCCATGGGGCCTTACTGCCGGCGTCTCGGCATCCTGCCGCCGTACTACAGAGTGAAGAACCTGTCGAAGCGCTGGGGTAGCTGTACGGCGAAGAACGCGCTCAACTTCAACGCCAAGATCGCCATGGCGCCGCTGCCTCAATTAGAATACGTGGTAGCCCACGAGCTGTGCCACGTGAGAATCAAGGATCACTCGCCACGGTTCTGGGCGCTGATGGAGGCGGTCGCGCCCGGCTATAAGGCCGCTAAAAACGCGCTGCGGAAGGACGGGTGGAAGTATGAGCTATAACCATAATACTTGTCGCTATCGTGCGCACGCGCACGAGACCGCATGCCCGGGGATGTGAACCCAGACTTTATCCGTACCCTGGTTGCCGACGGCTCAGAAATATAGATACTATATATTTTATTGGAGTCTATATCGATTAGGCCTAAATCTACCGATGAGATACCTTCTTATAAAGCTTGAAACGCAAGCTTCCTGGCTCGCGAGCGACGCCGCGCATCCCCGGCGATTTAATGTCGCGTGCAACAGTGCGAACGAGGAATATTATGATGTACCCCAGAACGGACAAGTCCCCGGCAATCATGCCTCCATCCCAGTACGTCGGGAACCTTTCCGGGCAGGGTGGCGACGGCAACGCGAGGCCGTGGACAGAAAGGCTGTCACGGACGCTCTGCGACTGCAGCTGTCCCCAGTTCACAGACCGAAAGAAGTCTTGTCGGTGCGCTCTTCAGGCTGTCGACGTGGCCCCGGACGAAGAGTGCTCGATGCTAAAGCGGTTCCTGTCCGGAATCAAATCTTCGATTGAAGATTAAATGTCAATCGATCGGACTTCGCACGGTCGATCTTCTCGAAGCCCTGCTTCACGATTCTTGTGCCGGACCTTTATAGATTTTTATGAATTTGCAGGCGGCCATGCCCTTGCCGGTCAGCGAATATATGACGAAGTTGCCTTGTTTGCAGGACTTAATCATGCCAAGGTCCTTGAGCACCTTCAGGTGATAAGACGTCAGGGAGTACTGGGCGCCAGTGATCTCGACGAGCTCGGACACATTCAGTTCGCGCTCGCTCAGCGACTCGATGATCTTGACCCGGCATGGGTCGCCGAGCCGCCTGAACATCAGCGCTGTGCCGGCATAATCTTCATTTCCCTCTGTTTCGGGCCTCGCGTACCTGATGCCGAGGTCTGTACCGCATTTCGGGCAGCAGAACTTACCTCTCTCGTCCTCCACAAGCCATTCACTCGTGAAGACCATGCCGCAATACTTGCATTCGATCACTGGATCGGCGTTTCTTAACCTGGTCGGGCCATGGTGGGAGGGGGTCATCGACCGGTAAAAATCGGTGCCGGCATGATTCGCGATCTCATCCGGCTGTGAGCCCTGTCCCGGTTGAAGCTTCAGGTAGCATTTCGGGCAATAGTAGTCATCGTCATACACCTTGACGGTCTCGATGGGATGGTATGCGCTACAGCCTGCGCATCTCACCTCGAGGCTCGCCGGATACCCCTTGCGTGTCATGCCTGCTGGTATATGTTCGACAGATTGTTTAAATATCTTATTGGAACTAATTTCAATATATCACTGAAATGAAAAGCTATTTATAGCTCGTATTTCAATGCATTATTGAAATAATTCGATCGCTCGTGGCGCGTTCATCATCGTATATCAACGGCTCTCGAAAATCCGTCCGGTAACACGCCATGTCCGACAGGAGGATAGAAGATGGACGAAATGATCAGTGATAGCAGGCATAACGTAGCTACGAAAAAGGGCAGAGACTCGAGCAAGACGGCCGAAACTCTGGCCATGGTGAGAGCGAGTGAATCGAAAAGGCTGGAGGACGAACGGATCTGTTACGACCCGTTCGCCATACACTTCGTCAGCAGGGCAGTCCTGGAGTTCGCGGCCCGCAACCCCGAGAAGTTTAAGGCGTTTGTGGCAGAGAACGAGCGTCTCGTCCCGGGGGCGGGAAACTCTTGCGTCGCCCGGGTCAGGTATATCG
>JAEZKS010000287.1 GCA_023436075.1 Methanobacteriota archaeon | reverse complement strand
CATCCCATGCTTCGAGCACGACGATGCCAAAGGGCTCGTTGCGCGACGGGACGGCCAGCAGGTCGCAGGCGTTGATCAGGTCGATTAGCTCGTTGTCCGGAGCATAGCCGGCGAAGTGGCAGGCGTGGGAAATACCCAGATCCTTCGCCCGTCGTTTGCATTCTTCTCGCATATCGCCGTCGCCTACGAAAGCGAACTTCAGATCCCACCGTCTGCGCAGCGCCAGCGGGATCGCCTCCACGAGTATGTCCGGCCCCTTCTGGTATCGCATTCTGCCCACGAACAGCACCAGCGGCGCCAGCGGGTGGATGCCGTATCGTCGCTTGATGGTACCGGGGTCCACTGCCCGTCTCACTTTGCCCGGAGAAATGCCGTTCGGGATCAGGCATATCTTCGATGCAGGGATATCATACAGTGAGCGCACTTCCTGTTTCAGGGCGGGCGATGTCACTACGACGGCTTTCGCCTCGCGCCCGCCGAGCCATTCCCGGTGCGCTATCTCTTGTGCCTCATGAGATCCGATGTGACGGTAGCCGTTCCTTCCCCACTCCGTCGAGTGATATGTGAAAACGAAGACCCGCCGCTCATGCTTTTTCTCTCTGACGAGCGCATCGGCAGGATGCCAGTCGTGACCATGGAGCACGTCGAACCTGCCGAACAGCCTCTCTACGGCCTTCAGGCGATCGACCATAGCGGCACCCATAGAGTCCATCTGTCGCAGGATGTTACCAGACCAGTCGTTTTTCACCCGCTGGTACCGGACGCCGTTCACTGCCTCGTACGGGCCCATGCTCCCTGCCCGGGTGAATACGTGTACTTCGTGTCCCTTTCCGACAAGCGCCTCCGACAGTTCGGTGACATGAGGCGCCAGCCCTCCGACTTTCACCGCGTGCAGGCTCTCCCACGAGAACATGCCAATTCGAAGTGACTCCATAACAAAATATTATTAATATTTTCATATATAAAAAATCGGATTTCGGAAAAGCATATAATAAAAAAGCTATCTTTGTCTATCGATCATCATGAAGACGACCCCGCAGTGTGCGCCGTGCCTGTTGAACAGGGTGCTGTATGAGGCTGAGCTTTCTACGGATGACAAAGAGCTCAGGTTTAAGGCTGTCCAGGGCGGGCTGGAGTATCTCCGCGAGCACTACCGACCGGGGTCTGACGCGATCGAGATCTCTACTGGGATCCACCGGAAGGCATACGGCATCCTTGGCGACAAGGACCCATACCGGGCGGCCAAGGAGCTAAGCAACCGACTGGCTGCGGCTGCCATCCCGGATGTGCGGGCACGCATCGCCGGCACGCCGGCGTCGGAGCGGTTTCGGATGGCTGTCCTGTTCTCTATCGCCGGCAATACCTTCGATTTCGGCGTACAGGGCCATAACGTTGAGACATCGGACTTCGGGGCGTTCCTCGATAAGATGGTCCGGCAGGGCCTCAACGTCGACGACACCGATCGTATTGCTGCGCTGGCCAGGAACGGCAACGTGCTCTATCTGGCTGACAATTGTGGCGAGATTTACTTCGATGAACTGCTGATCGAGCAGCTCCAGTCCCTCGGCGCGAAGGTCACGCTAGTGGTGCGCGGGGAATATATCCTGACGGATGTCACTATGGAAGACGTTAAGCGCATGGGCCTGGAGAAGAAGGTCGATCGTGTGCTTACCACCGGTTCCAACGCGGTGGGCGTCAGCCTGAAGGAAGCGCCCGCGGACCTTCTGGAGGCACTCCGGTTATCGGACCTGATCATTAGCAAGGGTATGGCCAACTACGAATCGCTGTCAGACGCAGGCTTCATGCCCATGGCATACCTGCTACGGGCCAAATGCGAGCCTGTCGCGGCATCGCTCGGCGTAAAGAAAGGGGATAATGTCGCCCTGCTCATCCAGTGAATACTGGAACTTCTCATGATCCCGGCGTTGTATCGTCTGTTTAATATTCGTGGCATCTGCTACTCAGCCTCTGGAAATTCGTATGGTATGACTGCAGTACCACGTATGCCATTCAGAGCGCCGGTCTCAAGCTCGAGCACCATGAATGCTTCGTCCGGTATCCATTCTGGCGCTTCCAGCCCTCTTTCCCGGGCAGGCATAAAGCCGAACCTCGGATAATATTCCGGATGGCCGCACAGCACGATGATCTTATGTCCTTGATTCCTGCATTTTTCCAGCCCGGCCTTCATCAGCGCCGAGCCGATGCCCTGCCGCTGTAGCTCCGGCCTGACCGCTACAGGTCCGAGGTATAGTGCCGGGACTTCGCCATGCTGCGTATTGATCGTCATCGGGCTGAACAGGATGTGTCCGACGATCCGGTCGGAGGTGACCGCCACTAGCGATAGCTCACGGTCGTACGCTGGCGAGGCACGCAGGACGTCGACCAGACATATGTTGCCGTCATCTCCGAACGCGAGGAAGCCTATTTCCCGGATCGAAGCTTCGTCGCCGGTAATTTCTTCGCGAATCCGGATCATGACATTCCCCGTCAGCTGATATGGTTAGAATGCTGTAGATATTTACCTTTGCGGACCTATACAGTGTCTTGAGTCCCCCGAAAGTTGATGCCTGAGTAGTATATATGATATGGCTAATGCCAGCAAGTAGCGAATATAAGGAACTTTTAGAGCGGGTTAAGGAGATCAACACTCTCGAGCAGGTGGGAAGCATCCTGGGCTGGGACGAGCAGACATACATGCCACCCGGCGCCGCCGAGATGCGCGGCCAGCAGAACGCTGCCATTGCGGGCATCGTCCACGCGCAACTGACCTCTGACCGGATGGGCAAGCTTATCCGGACCCTGAAAAAGCAGGAACTCTCAACGGACGGCAAGGTTATCCTTCGCGAGACAGAGCGTAAGTGGAAGAAAGCATCCAGTGTGCCCGAGCCCCTGGTCAGGGAGATTACGAAGACCGGGTCTCTCGCGTTCGCTGCCTGGGCGAAGGCCCGAAAGAATGATGACTTCAAGTCCTATGCGCCGTTGCTTGACAGGATGATCGGCCTCAAGATGCAGGTCGCGGAGCACGTCGGCTATGACGACAAGCCGTATGACGCACTGCTGGACGACTACGAGCCAGGCATGACCACGCGCGAGACTGAGATACTCTTCAAGCGTCTCATTTCAAAGCTGGTCCCGATCGCGAAGCAGGTGCTCGACGCGCCGGTGCCAAAGAGCGCAATACCGGCGGGCAAGTACTCGCTGGATGACCAGCGGAAATTCCTGAACATGATCGCCACGGGCATGGGCTACGACCTGAACTGCGGACGGATCGACCTGTCCGCTCACCCGTTCACCACCGGCGCCCAGCGGGACGTGCGAATCACCTTCCGCTACCAGGAGGACAGCCCTTACTTCTCGATCTTCCCCGTCATCCATGAAACCGGACACGCACTGTACGAACAGGGTTTCCATGATAAGTATTTCGGCACGCCTCTGGCTGAAGCCGTCTCCATGGGCATGCACGAGTCCCAGTCGCGGCTATGGGAAAACATGGTTGGGCGGAGCCTGCCCTTCTGGCAGCACTATTACCCGCAGATGCAGCATATCTTCCCGAAGTTCAAGAAGGTACCCCTCGACGCGTGGCACCGGGAGATCAACCGTGTCGGCCGATCGTTCATCCGGGTGGAGGCCGACGAGCTAACGTATAACCTGCATATCGCGCTGCGGTTCGAGGCTGAGGCCGCGATCTTCGACGGGAAGCTGAAGACGAAGGAGATACCGGCGTTCTGGAACGAGCGGTTCGAGAAGTACCTGGGCCTCGAAGTGCCCGACGATGCACATGGCTGTCTGCAGGACGTCCACTGGTCGAGCGGCGGGTTCGGATACTTCCCGTCCTACACGATGGGGAACCTCTACGCGGCACAGCTATGGGACGCTGCGAAACGGCAGGTGCCAGGCCTTGAAGATAAGATCACTGCAGGTGACCTCGGCGCGCTGCTCGGCTGGCTGCGTCAGAACGTCCACTGCCATGGCAAGCGGTACAGCACGGCAGAACTGATGAAGCGAGTGACGGGA
>JAEZKS010000218.1 GCA_023436075.1 Methanobacteriota archaeon | reverse complement strand
GAGCTGTAAAAAGTCCTGGCGAGCTTTATAGCCTTTATAGCCCGACCGCGCGCGAACGCTTATATGCAGCCTCTTTAAGGAGTCCTGGCTTCGATCTTCGCCTCTACTGGCTTCGCATCCGCCGGATACTGCCCGATCTTGGCGGACAGTTTCTCCAGCACTTCTTTCCGCATGCCCTCGACGAACTTGATCGACCCGACCACGAGGTGGCCGCCGCCGTTCACGCCGCCGCCCTTGATCTCGTCGCGCAGCTCCCGCACCATGCGCGGAATGTTCATCTGCACGCCACGGGACCGCAGCACGGCAAAGTCCGGGCCGTATCCCAGCGTTACGACGGGCGTGCCCGCATGCTTCTTGCAGAGAATGTCATGGATTTCCCCGGTCGTCTTGCCTGGCGCCGGGAAGGTGAACTTGTGGGCGAAGTTCTCCACGTCGATGGTGAACAGGAGCGCACCGTTGGGCAGTTGCGCAGTCTTCACGTGGGGCATCGATGCGTCGAGCTGGTCAGAGATCATCTTGTTCGCCTGATCGCAAAGCATGTCGACCAGTGCCCGGTGCCGGGTTTGGCTGCCAAAGCCAAGGATGTCGTTGATGATGCCACGGCCGTCGTTGTAGCGCAGCCAGAACTGCTCGTAGTCCAGCGCGAGAGCGATCTTCTTCAGCTCCTCTTCCGAGCACTTGTCGCTGACCAGCGCGAGGTACTTCGCCCGCTCAGGCGCCTCGGACCTGTCGCCGACGGCTGCGACGGCAGCCAGGTGCTTGATCTCATCGGTGACGTCAGGGTTGATCATCCGTGCCAACTCCATGCCCAGCATGCCCGCGGTGATGCCGAAGTCGCCGCCGGCGTGGTACGGGTTGACGTGGCCTTTCAGGAACGGGTCGACCGTCGTGTCCGGGTGGTGGTGGTCGACTACAAGCAGATCAAGGCCGTACACCTGAGTGTAGCGATATGCCTCGATGTCTTCCTCAGTGGAGCCGTTGTCCATGAGCACGATGAGCGGCATGCGCTGCCCGTGGCGTTCGCTGTCCTCCAGTGCCATGACCAGGTCCTTGTTCACGTCTTCCAGCTCGTAGAACGGCGCCTTGGAAGGTGACCGGCCGAAGAAGTGGTACTCGGCGTCCGAGTCGCCCTCCAGCCGGATCAGCGGCAGGCAGGCCCGCTCGACGGCGACGCCAGCGCAGATGCCGTCCGCGTCGGCGTGGTGACGGATGATGATCGGCTCAGACTTCAGGATAGCGCGGCGGATGCGCCGGGCGATCTGCTCCATGGCGGGTCGCAGCTTTTCGAGCACCTCGCTTTGCACCAGGAAGTCTACTTTTGCGGGAGCGGCACGGGCGTCGATAGCCGCCTCGATCTTGCCCTTGACCTCCGCGGCATCTGCGCCGGTCAGCTTCTTCATGTCGAGGACTTCGAGCTGCAGGCCATTGTTCCGCATGGTAATCTCGCCGATGGCCCGGACCATGTCCTCGAGCTGGATCTCGGGGAACGCCCGCATGCCAGCTTCCACGAATGCAGCGCAGGAGACCGAGCCGTCCTCGTCAGTGATCGTGAAGATAGTCGGCCCACTGGTCTGCTTTGTCTGCACGACCTCGCCGCTGATGCTGACCTGCTTGTTCACGTACTTGTTGATCTCGCTCGACTTCGTCCGTGGCAGGTTCTTCTCGACTTCTATGATCTTGAACTGGGCGATCTTATGGGGAATGAGGTCGAAGTTGCCGTTAGGCTTGATGGAGTTGATCTTCACTATTACTTCTTCGCCCGAGGCGTAGGTACGGTGCACGTTGCTCGAGTGAATGAGGCCCTTCGTCTGGCCGTTCAGGTTCACGAACACGCCGAAATCGGCGGTGTTGGCGACCTTGCCCATATACGTCTTGCCCACGTCGAGGTCGGAGACGTCACAGGCAGGACTTAGCTTATACACGGGGTAGATGCTGCTGCACGCATCGCAAACGTCCCTTCCGGGCGCGGCAGGCTTCCCGCATATCTCGCAGTCGTTCAGCTTGCCCGTGCCGGCACAGGCCTGACACTTCTCCCGGGTCTGCAGCTTGCCGGAGCCCTTGCACTTCGGACAAAAGCCGCCGAGGACAGACTTCAGGTCCTTGTCGGACATGCCCATCAGGTTCACGTTCTTGACCGTTCCTGCGCCGTTGCAGGCAGGGCAAGTCTGCTCGCCCTTCACTATGTACCCCTTTCCCTGGCACTGCTGACAGTCGATACTCATGATGATGACCTTGTAATGACCTTGTGTTTAATGACACAAATCCTTGCTCGATGCCATAAATATTTTGCCGTGGCATCCCGAGAAAGAGATAACCATGCAGCCCGGTAGCCGGAGGCTCTACTGTAAAAAGCGCCTCTGGATATATAAATAATCATTGCCTGAATAGCCCGGATACGCGATGATCAGCCCCCTCCCGGAGGGGGATGATGAAAATCAGCCGATCGACGAGCCAACATATCAGGAAAGTGATCGCATTATCTGCAATTTACGACGACAGTACGCATACGCACCTCAGCATCGATGTCAGCCGGATCAACGACTCGTTCATCTGTATCGAGACCATCGTCGGGTCAGATTGGGGCACCGAGCTCCTCGACAGTACAGCCCCCGGCTGGGGCTGCTTCAACGTTACGGCCAATGGCAGTGAAGTGTCCAACTACGTGGACGCTGGCGGCAGTATCTGCAGCTCTAAAGCCGGGTCACGCCAATACTTCGAGGTACCACTCAACACCTCAATCGTAGTCATAGCAAATTTTAAGGATAACACCTATTTTGCCGCCTGGAACCTCCCCATTTGAGGGGCCAAAACCCCGCTTTCCCTTTAGTCGCGGCCTGCCATCTTCGTGGCATAGTCCACTATGACAATCTTTTTATATGTAGGCCCCAATTGATTTCTTGGTAGGTCATGGCTAACGGGGTAAAAGGCGTTTCGGGTTCTGGGACTATTGCGCGTCTTGTCGTCACCATCGGGCTCTTTTTGACAGTATCGGTCGCCGTGGCCGGCATCGCATTTTTTATCATAATTCTCACCTGTTACTCGACCCTCTGGCAATTCGGCGACTCTCCCCTGTTAAGTTACCTGATCAGCCTATTCTTCGGGCTGGGCTGGGGCGCGTTTATCGCACGCATGTTCTGGACAGAGAGCCGTGCCAAAGGCATGACCCTCGACTTCTGGCTTGCGGCGGTGGCCGTCTCCTTAATGGCGGGCGGGATCATCGGGTTCGGGCTCACATTCTGGGGGTAACCCGGCAAAGCTGACCAGACATGGATGAGCTGCTTCTTGTCCTCGAAGCCGTTGAGCATCTGACTCGGGGCCGCGGGCGGCCGCTCGCGCGCATGTTCGGTTATCCGACCGTTTCTCTGCGCCATGACCGGGCATCCGATAAAAACCATGTACGCCCGGGCAGTATCCGTCTGCTTACCGTACAAGGTATATAACCACGGCCGTCAGAGTATGTTATGGAGGAATGGCTACGGAGACTTTAACAGGACGCCAGAAGGAAGTGCTCATGTACTTCAGGGAATCGATGAACCACAACCGCCTGGATGGTGTAAGGGCGAGCGAGGCTGCGGACAACATCGATGCGCCATTGCAGGAAGTGCTTGACGCTTGCGAAGCGCTGGACCAGATGGACCTGCTGGACATCGACAAGCGCCATATGGAGAACGGAAAAGTGAAAGACCTCGAAGCGCATATTTCCAACCTCGGCATCCAGACGCTGCAGATGGACAAGGGCATACCACTCTGAAACTGATAATGCTCCGGCAGCCGGAGGCGCCCCGCGCGCGTGCGCGTGACCGGGCCGTGATTTCTCCCGTTGAAGCCGCCGGCGAGGCTGCGACTTTCGCGAGCGATGGTCTATGACAAGTTCCTGCACCGTTAATTTTATAAGAAATGAATGGCACTCTATTGCTGCAATTATAGTCGGGCCTGTGGTCTAGTTGGTTATGACGTCGCCTTCACACGGCGGAGGTCAGGGGTTCGAATCCCTTCGGGCCCATAAAAGTTTTGAGGGCTCCCGGGGGCTTTTTCAAAAGCCTCCTGAGCCTCGACACCAAACACATGTGCCGAAGGCACAGATTTTTAGGATCGTTTTGGAAGGGTGCAAGGGGAACCTTTTCCCAAAAGGTTCCCCTGTACGCGTTTATTAACTAAGTTTTACACAAAGCCAGCGGAACTTTTTGTACAAAAGTTCCCCCTGTACACCTGCCAATAAAAGCATTAATCTACAATCCCGTCCCATGCGTTTTCGCAGGGCGACCTTAACACGAGGACCGAAGGCCTAAACATGAGGACCCATCGGTCCGGTCGCGCGCGTGCGCGGGAAAAGGATGGCCATCTGCGATTTTCAAGTTTGCTCTTTCCGCGCAAGAAGATGCCTGCGTAGTCGGATAAATACACGGATAGGTATTACAATCAGCCGGGGCCATTTTTATTCAGTGTCGTAATGCCAGGCCTGACCAGTTTTTTTCGTGATCCCCTGTACCGCAATTCGATATTCATAATGTTAAATACCGGGCTCGTCTCACTTTTCAACTATGCATTCCTGCTCCTTGCGGGCAAAGTCGCCTCATCCGATCAGGTCGGGCTGTCAACCGCGGCCATATCCGCCGCTGCGATGATGGTCGCCATCTCCCGCCTTGGCATGGACGACAGCATTACGAGGTTTTTTCCGCAGTCGAAGGACAGGGGCGGGTTTCTAAATGCCCTGATCGGGATAATGTTAATGGCGACGACTATAGTGCTCGCCGGGTTCATGATAGGGCTGCCGTATATCTCGCCGGCGCTGCTATTCATTAGAGAATGGCAATATTCTCTGCTCTTCATCACTCTGATTTTCCTCACGTCCGTATGTAACATGCAGGGCACTGCCCTCGTGGCGATCAGAAGGGCGGATCTGGCCCTTCTGGAATATGCCGTCCTGTCCCTCAGGATACCTTTGCTTTTCGTCATGGGATCGCTTGGCATACTTGGCATTTTTCTTGCGACAGACATTGCCTATCTCGTCATGATGATCACGGGGTTTTTATTCCTGTACAAAATGGGCGTGACGCGTGATCTTCATATCGACCTCGGCCAGGCCCGGAAAACTATGAGGTACTCCCTTAGCAACTATGTGGCTTTGATCCTGTATACTGCGCCATATACTCTTATCCCGGTCCTGATCGTAAACGTCATCGGAGCCACGCAGCAGGCATATTATTTCGCCGCGTATTCCATCGCCGCGTTCCTCCTCCTGGTGCCTGACGCCATCGTGGCGTCGATGTTCGTCGAAGGCTCACATGAGCGGCCGCTCAAGGCCACGGCATCCAGGTCGCTTCGGTTCGCCCTTGCCATCCTGGTCCCGATGGTGCTGGTTACCGTTTTCTTCGGCGATGATCTGCTGCTCCTGTTCAGCCCCGAACACTCGGCCGCAGCTTACAAGCTGCTTCTGCTGCTCGCGATATCCAGCCTGTTCTATGCGGTCGTCGAGGTCTATTTTACCGTGATGCAGGTCCGTAAAAACCTGGTGATGCTGAATTTCATCAGGCTGTCTGTCACGGCCCTGGCACTCGGCCTTGGATACGTGTTACTACAGAAGATGGGCCTGATCGGCATAGGCTATGCATGGCTTCTCGCCTGCGTGATCGTATCGGCGATCGCAGGAGTGATGATGATGTCGAAAAAGACGTGGCAATAACCGGCGGCCTTCGCGCGCGTGCGAAAGACTCCAGGCAGGCCATCGATCAGAATAACTTTCTGATCACTCGTATTTGCCACAGCAGCGGCTCGATGTATACCGTTTCACCTGCCAGTGCCCTGTCGAACAGCGCCATCGCCGCTTTCACTCTCGCGCAGCATTGCTTCACCGGCTACCTTGCTTGCCTTTTTCGGGTCGCCCATGTACGGCTTCATGTTCTTATCGCCGGTCCACGCCAGAGTGCCCGCTAGATGATCCAGATCGCTGCCGAACCGACGGACGCCGATCGTACGGAACAGGCCGGCCATGCCGGTCATAACCTTTGCCACGCCCCGTCTCTCTGGAGGCATCGATGCTGGCACATCTATATAGGCGGGGCTGATCATTTCGGGAGCCGTCACTATCATCAGCGACGTCTCGTTCGTGCCCGCATGGGCGTCCGTATCGTCGCCGCAGTTGCCCTTTGTCAGGCCAGTGCCTTTCAGGAATTCCGGGTCGCACTCGACCATCTTACGGTAGTCGTAATTGAAGGGATCGATCAGGTAAAGCCTGTATTTCTTATAGGCCTTGCGCGCTGCCGCTTCGATGGCGAGCTGGTGTCCCGGGCCTCCGTGGTTGTCAGCGATGAACAGATATCTGAATCCCTGCTCGGCGAGGCCTTTTGCGAAAGCCGCCAACAGCGGTTCCAGCGTCTTCACCGGCACTGCGATCGAGCCTTTCACAGGCAGCGGCGTGCCGCCGGCATATAGAGGAGGCATCACCACGCAGTCCATCTCCGGGTGGCGCTGCTGCAGCGCGGCGACGTATCGTTTCAACAGTTCTTCCGATACGTAGACATCCGTGCCCAGCGGCAAGTGGGGCCCGTGTACCTCGATGGGACTCACTGCCATTAGAAACACGGTCTTTTCTCGGTCCAATGATTCGATTTCCGTCAGGTTCAGCCGACAATACTCGAAAATCCTGCCCACTTTTGTTCACCTCAATCGGCGCTCGTGCCGTAAATAGAAGAATAGGCGGTAAAAAAGCATATCCTTTTCGGGCACTGCAAGACATCCTTTGCCTCAGCGGATTCTCGCTATCGCTGACGACCAGGAATCCCACCACTAAGCAAGATAGTACATAACGCTTTTATGCCCAGGTAATTAAGTGACAATCAGGTAACATTGGCTTAAATTAAAATTGATGGGTCGTGAGGATATGGGGCGGCAGTCGAATGCTTTGCTGGAGGTCGTACTAGTTTTCGTTCTCACCCTGATAGCAGGCATATCGATAGAAGCGCTGCTAATGAATTACTGGCCGTTTACAATATTCGGGTATAACCCGTACACCGCCATGGCGCTATCGGCTGATATAGCCATTATCGTAGCGTTAATGGCCATAACCAGGCGGGACGTCTCCAGATACGGTATCTCTCTGTGCAGTCTCGGAAGCGACATGAAGGTCGTCGCATTATGTATCATCCCCGTAAACGCCGCTTTATTGATGGGCATATGCTTGCCTATACCTCGCATAGAGGGCGTTGCGCTTACGTTGCTGAATTTAATCATAGGACTGGCAGCGCTGTTCGTTATAATAATATTGTTGAGAAATTTTTCGCATAAAAGGGATAAAAACCTATCATGGCGAAAAGAGTGTCATTGGCATTCTCATCTTCGTCCCGGCCATGCTTCTGCTATCAGTGAGCGGTATCACACTTCCAGGATCGTCGCTGATTTACAGCTTTTTCATCTACTTCGTGTTCGTCGGTCCCGTCGAAGAGATACTGTACCGGGGCTACATGCAATCGAGACTGAACGAAGCAATTGGCCGCCCGTATCAGACATTCGGCGTGAACTGGGGGGCAGGCATTATAATAA
>JAEZKS010000190.1 GCA_023436075.1 Methanobacteriota archaeon | reverse complement strand
CGATTACGGTGGCTACGGAGGTTACGGAGGCTACGGCGATTATGGTGGCTATGGTGGCTACGGGGACTATGGTGGCTATGGTGGCTATGGGTCTTCCTATGGCATTCCGCCGTCATATTATACCGGCACCTTCACGCCCGGCATTTACGAGAACCAGTTCGGGCTCGCAGCCGCTGCGGCTTCAGCCGCGGCTTACGGAGCGAATCCCTATGACAGGATAAACGGTCTCTCGCCATACATCCGTGGCGGCGGTGGTGCTGCGGCGGCTGCCGCGGCGGCTGCATCTTCGGCGGGACTGGACTACGGCGGCATTGCTGCTGCTGCCGCTGCTGCCGCCGCGGCGTCGGCCGGATATGATGTTGCGTCGGCCACTTCCTCGGCGGCAGCCGCATCCGGCGGATGGGGCAGCGCATCTGCGGCCGCAGAAGCTGCTGCTGCAGCATCCTCGGGCGGCGCAGGCTTCGACGGTGCCGCTGCCGCTGCTGCCGCTGCCGCTGCTGCGGCTTCAGGAGGCAGTGTGTCCTCGGTTGCGAATTCGGTGGCGACGGCACTGGGTGGCCAGGGAGCGGCTGCCGCTGCGTCGGCCGCGGCTTCCGCTGCCGAAGGCGGAGCAGATTACGGTGGCGTGGCTGCTGCGGCTGCCGCCGCTGCTGCCGCCGCGTCTGGCGGCGACCCGTTTGCGGCCGTGCAACATTTCAGCAAAGGTAGTCTCGAAACACCCGGCTCGCGCGCGGCTATTAATGCCGCCAATTCGGCGAAGCTCGCCGGCGATGGCCCATCCGCGATCTCAAGACAGGTGAAGGATGCCGCGGTGAAAGAGAAAAGTGCGGGCAAGGTCGCCACGCCTGCTCCTAAAGTGGTGCCAAAGTCCCGGGCGCAGAGTGGCGACCATGCTAAGTCTGCCATAGCAACGCCAGGACCGGGCAGTAAAAGTGGCAAAGCGTCGCCATCGCCTGCAACGACTGCACGGAAAGGGGCAACCATCGTGCCTTCTGCATCAGTGAAACCGGGCGTCAAAATTACAGGCGCGACGCCGACTCCATCGAAGACTGACCCCGGCAAGCGTCTGTCTTCGCCTGTGCCATCGGCTAAAGTTACGCCTAAATCCTCGCCTTCGCCAGCAATAAAAACGGCTCTGCCGACGGCGGTGGCAAAGCCCGGGTCCAGTAAGAATGCAGTGGCTTCGCCAGTGCCGGCATCGCAGCTGAAAGCCACAGTCCGGCCGACGGCCGTGCCATTGTCGAGTGGCGGCAGTAGCAAGGGCGTAGCAGTCACGCCGGTCCCGAAGGCTTCCGGCCAGCAGGCCAGGACGGTCACGCCGCAGCCAGCCATAAAGTCAACGCCGAAGCCTCCGCAGAAAAATGTCGGGGCTACTTACGCTCCGAAAATCCCTGCCAGTCCGACGAAGCTGCCCCAGCGAACACAGATGCAGGCTGCGGACAGCAACGCCCCGACGCCGAAGCCAGTCACAAAAGTGGTCCCTGACAGTGCGACTCAGCAGGTGCAGCGCGTGGTGACAGGCGCCGGTAAGACGCCAGCTTCGGCTACCCAGACGAAGGCGGTTCAGCCGGCTAATACTAAGGCGATCAGTCAGCCGAAGGCACAGGCAACGCCGAAGCCGCAGGCGCCGGTAAAGACTGTCTCGGCCGGAAAGCCGCAGCCGCAGCCACAGCCGAAGCCTGTACAGAAAGCAGCCCCTGCTGCTAACGTTAAGAGCGCACCAGCGCCGGCGAAGCGCAAGTGAAAGACACAGGAGGGGCGAATATGCCCCACTGTGTCAGGACACGAAGGTTCACGAAGGGCACACGATGGTACACAATTTGTGCGTACTTCGTGTGACTTTGTGTCCTATCCCGAATGGCATGCACAAAATCGGCTCGTCTGCACAAACAGTTTTACAAATGACTATTGCTTCGTCCTCACCACAAGGACATCGCAGGGCGCACGCTTGACAACGTTATCGGCGATGTTGCCCAGCAGGGCCGTATAATACTTCGGGTGCTCCGTGGCCCCGATGATGATAAGTGAGTAGTCACCTGTCTTCGCCGTATCGATAATGGCATCAGCGACGTTGCCCGTCGCAGATTTCAGGTCGATTTTCACGCCGGCTGCTTCTGCCCGAGCTCCTGACTCCCCGAGTATCCTGCTACCTTTTGCTGCATCAGTGTCCGTGCTCACGTAGAGGGACGTGATAGTTCCTCCCTCCTTCTTCACGATGTCCACGGCCACGTCGAGGGCACGCTGCGAGTGCCGGTATCCGGCAGTCGGCACGAGGATTCTGCCATATTTGACCGGATGCTGTCTGTTCGTGTAGCTCAACACCATGACATCACATGGTGCCTGCATGAGCACGACGTCGGCCACGTTGCCGAAGATCACCTTTTCCGTGGCAGTGCGCTGGCTCGATCCCATGATGATCAGGTCTGATTTGTATTCTCTCGCCCGGTCCAGGATGGCCTCCGTCGCGGTCCTTGCCGAGACGATCTCAGCCCGTGACTCGACCCCGAGCTTATCCGCATAGCCTGTCGCATCCGTGAGCAACGCTCTGGCGCTATCCTTTTTCACCTCAGCCTCTGCCGGAAGCTGCGGGGGCATGACGATAACGTTGACGATGGTGAGCTTCCCGTCGGGACTCAGCACGTCTGAAGCCATCTTCACCATGCTTTCGGCTGCCTCCGGCCGCGAGACCGGGAGCAGGATATGGGCATAAAATTTCGGCTCAGTCGACCCGGCCTTGCTGATAGTCCTGAAGGCTGCCGGAACCAGGTCCCTGATCTTGACGAACCCGATGGTCAGGAATATAAGCGAAGCCAGTCCCATTGTCACGCTTCCGGTCGTCAGCGCCAGGTAGACCATGATCAATCCCATTGCCAGTATCAGGAACGACAGCGCCCGGTCGACGATTTTCAGCGAGCGGGCCACAGGCATTCTATTGCTCATATCTTTCCCTGCCGGGCATAAACTTAACGGCTGCTGTCATCATTTTCGGTTTCCTCATTCGGGCTCTTCCTGACGAGCATGTGCGCGATCTCGGGGTGCAGGTTGTGGGCCACATCCGGGTGAGTCTCCAGCGTGCCTTCGATCGAGTCACGCCAGTGCAGCTTTCTGCTCCTCCGGTACCACAGGTAGATGGCGATGCCGGCGATGAACCAGAGCGTGCCGACGTACTTGCCGATCTCGTGCAGGCTTAACACCAGTATCCAGACGAAGAGACAGACGAAGAACCCGAGCAGCGGAAGGACCGGCAACTCGAACACATCTTTCTTCCTTGGTATCCTGATCGTCAGCGGCGACCGGAAAGGCCTGTATAGGTCCGGCCGCTTGTTCCTCAGCCTGATCAGCGCCAGGTTCACCAGCATGAAAGAGATTAGCGCCCCGTAGTTATATAAATCGCCCAGGATGATCGTCGGGTCTTCTTTGGGCAGGTTTAGCTGTGCTCCGTAGGTGCCCATGAACCAGACGAAGAGCACGAATGCTATGGATGCGAGTGTAAAGACGACCACAGTCCTGGTGGGCACCCGGTACTTCGGGTGGATGTGACTGAACCACGTCGGGAACGTATTATAGCGGGCCATGGAATAGGTGACCCTTGATGCTCCGATGACGCCCGTGTTGGTGGACATGAGCAGCATGACAAAGCCCAGGAAACCTACGTACAGCGGTAACAGAGTCACCAGGGGATTCGACAGGGGCAGGCCTTTCGCAATGCCTGCCGCCACCCCTGCTACAGGGTCGTTCTGGAACTGGTGGCCGATCTCGGATGCGGTCATCGTCGGCAGGCCCACGGCCAGTATACAGATCAGTAGCCCCGCGAGTATGACCGCGACGATCAGTGCCAGCGTCGACCGAGGGATCGTCTTGTCAGGCCGCTTAGTCTCCTCGGCGGCCTGGGAGATCGATTCGAGGCCGATGAAGGAGACCATGGCCACGGTGATGCCCCATCCGAAGTTGGAGAGGCTGACGCCTCCTGGCGCGCCCAGTGATGTGATGCTGTGGATAAACGTGTCGTAGTTCCAGACGATGAAGAAACCGATAAAGAGCAATGCGATTTCGCTGATGATGCTGACGATGGTGAGGGTGACGTTGAAGTTGGACGATTCTTTGATGCCGATATAGTTGAGACACATCAACGCGACGGCTAGAAGTATGGTTGCAACCGCCTGAGGCGTATAGTCCGGGGTCAGTCCACTGCTCGCTGCTACGGTGTTCAGGCTGTTCAGGCCTGCCATTGTGCCGATGTATGGTATGCCGACTTGTCCGAGGTTCTGGCAGAAGCTGCCGAGATACCCCATCGTGATCCAGCCGAAGAGTGCGATGTCGATAGTATAGTCTAGTAGTAGTCCCCAGCCTGCTACGAAACCCCAGAAGTCGTTGAACGCTTCTCGGGTGAAGACGCTGGCACCACCCGCTCTTGGTATTGCTGATGCCAATTCTGCATAGCTTAGCGCGGTGAACATGTAGCCTAGTGCGGCCACTGCGAGAGCGATAGGCGCGGCGCCCATGGCAAAGAACAGGACCAGGCCGAGAGCCACATAGATATCCGCACCCACATCCGCAAAACCGATAGAAAACGATCCGAGAACGCCCAGATCACGCTTCAACGTAACTTCCTGGATATCCGAGTATCTCACCTTTGCTGCCGTAACGGCAGAAACCGATTGCTTTTCGTCCATCAGCGCTTCACCGTGGTACAGTTAATTGCCTGTCTCCGAATACTGGCTACATAAACGTTCCGTGCCGACCTTATCTTGACCTATATAAAAGTTCCGGTTGAAAAACGATCGTACACGATCCGCTTGATGAGGTCTCAGTGACTAGTCGCCGCTACTACGTGCGCGGCCTTCGATTAATGAAGGGAGCAACATTATAATAGCAAAAGTAATCCCGACTATGGCGAGTGAAAATATGTACGCGGAGAGAATCAGGGATGCGCAGGCTGAGAAAAAACCAGCTATGATGGCGATGGCCGCGTATTTTGTGATTTCAGCACTTTTCATTTTCCCCTTGTCCTTTTCTCCCGGGCGGGGCGCTATTTCGAACAAGCCGTCCCCATCGTACAGCCCGAGCCTGTTTAACCCGATTATAGCCAGCATGCCTATCAGTGTCCCGACAGCGGCGCCAGTGGCGACGTCGGTGAAGTAGTGGACGCCCAGGTAGATCCGGCTCATGCCTACGGCGACTGCCAGGAGGTAGGTAATCAGATTATATCGTCGGGGAATAAAAGCAGAGAGGATCGCTGCGATGGTGAAGGCAGTTTGCGCATGGCCGCTGGGGAACGAGTAGCTCCAGTCAGTGAAATAGCCGCTCACGACAACATCGCCCGGTCTCACCCTCTGGACGATCTCCTTGATGTCATCGTTGATGACCATGCTGAACATAAGAACGACAAAAAGCAGAATGGCGATCTTTCGCCACTTGCCGACCAGAATGCATACTGCCATGATGATAAGCCACAGGGTCGTGCTTCCCAGGTAAGTGATCGCGTTGAAGAACCCATAATACTCAGGAAACGTAGTGCTATTGAGCGCATTTTGGATTACCTGATCAGGATCTATCATCATGTTCACTTAACGTCTTAATGTTGATCACTTGACGTTTTTAGATAAATCAGTCATCCTCTGATCTCGCGATGAGGGCTATCAGCTTATTATGTTGCTATCTGTTTTTTATCGCCTGGATCATGCTACGTGGCCGATCGAAAACGGTCACATTTTCCATCTCCGCGAGCATCCGGGTGTTCCGTGCGTCCACTTTTCGCACTGACACCGGCACCGGGCTGCCGCCGGATATGGCGCCGCGGGGGCAGAGATCGACGCAGGTGCCGCAGCCCTGGCATCTCAGCAGGTCTATCTGTACGTCGATGGCATCGTTCGGACAGGCCTCATGAGGCGGGCAACTCTCGCAGTCTTCGCACTTCGTCCGGTCGATGGTATACGGCATCTCTGAGACGACGTCCTGTTCCTGGTCTACGGGCACGACGTAGCAGGGTACGCCGCTTTTCATCGCCTGGGCGGCACAGTTGGTCACCAGCGTGTCCGCAATCCCGAAGGCGATCTTGGCCACGGTATTCGAGGTGGCAGGGCTGAGAACGAACAGGTCATACCGCTTCAGGTTGAAGCGTCCGATCTTAGGAAAGCTGGCCCCCTGCTCCGAGTCTAGAAAAATCTCATTGAGGTACGAGCCGTCGGAGATCGTCTTCAGGTCATCGAAGAGGCCGTACATCCGGGATACCTCTTCCCCGGCCCGGGATAAGAAAGTCGTGACGTCGTGGCCCTCTTTTCGAATCTCTGCCATCGTGGCGTATGATTCTTTCAGGAAGTGGCCGGCGCCGGTAACTCCCCAGGCGATGTGCAGCTTACCTGTCATGATCAGTGAATCGAATATGATCTCGCATTATGCCTTATAGACTTATTGCCGCGGGAGACGCTTGCAAACCCGCTTTCATCCGGCTCGCTATTTAATAAACATGGCGGAGAAAGTCATCGATCGGCCATGAAAAAATTAGACAGCGCAGACGCCCGGATCGTCCGGCTGGGCGAGAACGTGGGCATCATCCTGCCCCAGGAATACGAAGGGCTGGAGGGGTTCCCGGCCAGCTTCGAGGCGGCATCGGAAGATGGCAAGCTCGTATTTATAATCCGTCCCGGCCTGGAGGGCCCGGTCAGGGAGACGGTCGACGAGCTGTGGCGAGACCTGCGAATGCTATTCTCCGGCCTGACCGATATCGGAGTTCGTCCGCCATGGCAGGAAATGGAGATTGTCTGGGAAGCGGAAAGTGCCCCGGAAAGCAAGATCTATCCGGGAAAGGTGCCGATCGTCGCCGCCGAAGTGCTTGAGCACCGTCGTATATACCGTACGAAGCCGTTGTACGGCGATCTCAAGGACATCCGCAGGGGCATCTTCGACACGATGGGCAAGCTGTGTGTGCTTGCGTCCTGGCACCTGAGCTTCAGGAGCCGGCTGTTTTCCATGGCCTTCGGGGAGGCCATGGCCAGCATGTTCTGTCAGGTCGGATGCACCTACGGCGCAGCCGATGTAGTCTGTAATGTCTTCTCAGAGGAGTTCTCGAAGGTATACCCTGATCGCTACTGGTCGCTGACTTCGGAGCGGTCCAGGGAAGCCCTCGAATCCTGCTATCGGAAGGTTAAGTACCTCGAGGACCATCCAGAGGCGTTCGAGAAGGAGAAGGAACGGGTGATGAGCAAGTGGGGTGCCGCGGCTCCACATCCATGAAATAGATCCCTGCGGCCGCAGCGACTCGCGTGTTTTAGGTACCGTGGCAGAGCGATGGATTTTCTAGGGCGTGTGGAAGAGTTTAAGGTCGCAGCGGGCGTAGCGGACTCAGCATTTCTAATAAAAGGCGGACCATTTTATCGCTGCGCCCGCTGCGACCTAAAAACCGCGCTCCGTTTTCGCATCGGTGATTTCAAGAGGGCCCTGCGGCCTTAACAAGAGGACCCTGCGGCCTTAACAAGAGGACCCTGCGGCCCGGTCACGCGCGTGTGTTCGAGTGCCCGGAGAGGGCTCGTGACGATTGCCCCGCCTCTTTTAGTCAATACCTCTGTCAGGACTATTCACCGCCGACAACAGCCGATCCATGAGTCCCCGGTCTGACGCCGCGACGATCGACACGCCGCTGGCATTGAGCGGCATATCGCCGATGTCCATGCGATTGGTGCGCCGGAAGCATCCGCCAGCTTCGCCGAGGATCAGCGCTGCACCCATGAAGTCGTAGCCGCTGACTTTGGACCGAGTGTCTATGACCGCGTCGAAAGAGCCTCGGGCGACCATGCAGATGTCCAGTGCTATGCTGCCCATGGTCCGCACGATGCAGTCTCCTTCTTCGAGGGCGATGAGGCCGCCGGGAATGGCTCCTGAGGCATATGAATAGATCGCGTAAATTGGCTTCATCTCACGGTGTCCGACTGTGATCTTCCTGCCATTGTGGAACGCGCCCTGCCCCCTGACAGCCGAAAACGTGCCGCAGCAGGCGCTGGCGACCGCCGACGTCTCGACATCGGCAAACTTTACATCCGTAGTCTTTCGGGACAAAGCCAGCGACGTGCAGAAGTACGGAATCCCTGCTACTACGTTGTTGGAGCCGTCTACCGGGTCGAATACGAAGGTATACTCCGGGCTGCTGCCCGCAGGGACGATCCGTTCCCCGATCTCCTCGGATATTACCCGGGCAGAGATCCCTTCCCCGGCGATGGCAGCGTCCAGTTCCACTTCCGCGGCCATGTCGATCTTGCGGGTTACGTCCCGGGGCCGTTTCCTGACGATCTCGGCGAAATCACCGTTCGCGGCGGCATAGGCAATCGTTGCAGCGTTGACCCTTTCGGCCAGGCGCTTCACAAGCACGAGATCATCCATTGGCTCCTCCGAATTTACGTAAAATTGCATCAGCCGCCAACCGCCCTGATTCTTCCGGCGGGGCCTCGCAGTCGATGGTCGCTAGCGGCTTCAGCGGCTCCTCGTATGGCACGTTCAGGCCCGGCACGGTCACGCTTTTTCCAGTCTTTCCCTTCCGGTAGATGTCCTCCGGGGCAAACTGCGCCTTCCTGCCGGATTCCCGTGCCATGGCGACTGGAAGTGGACATTTGATGTAAATTTCCCCGAAATTCTCTATCATAGCATAAGCGTTCTCACGGTATTTGCGGAGGTTGCCAGTCGCGTCGATGATCACGTTCATGCCTTCGTCGATAAGCAGCTTTGCCATGTAGACGAGCGCGGCGTAGACGATTGTGCGCTCTTCCTCGCTATACTTCGGCTCAGGTGTCAGCACTTTCCTGATCTCGTCGAGCTCCAGCACCCGGGCGCTGATGCCGCCCGATTCGAGATGTTTTTTCGTCGCTCTGACTATCGTGGTCTTGCCGCTGCCGGGAAGGCCGGTGAACCAGACGGCCCAGGCCATGCTACCTCCTCTTCGGCTTTTTGAGGTACTTGTTGACGTCCTTATAGTCGAATTCGTCTGCCGCCAGCACATTGTCTATGAAGTTGAACAACTTCACGCGCACGTCCGGGGGCAGGGATGGATACCAGACCGGGCTAGCGACCACCAGCGCCCGGAATGCGTAGAACGGCTGGATATGTTCCAGCATCTCGAAGTCGCCAGACTTCACCAGGTAATTTTCCATGAACGCATCCCAGAGGACTTTGAACTCTTTTTTCAGGCGTCCGTACTTTCGGAGCGAGTAGAACAGGTAGTTCAGGCTCATGCAGGACACGTCATCCGCAGCCTCGCCGTATTCGCCGCGGCTGCGGTCCAGCACCGTGAAATCGC
Organism: Methanobacteriota archaeon; assembly: GCA_023436075.1. GTDB lineage: Archaea > Halobacteriota > Methanocellia > Methanocellales > Methanocellaceae > Methanocella_A. The sequence continues at coordinate 56 of JAEZKS010000190.1, read as the reverse complement.
AATCGTTCCGGAACATGACATTCCAGGGATGGAAGTCGCCATGGACCACGCAGAGG
>JAEZKS010000187.1 GCA_023436075.1 Methanobacteriota archaeon | reverse complement strand
CAATTGGAGCCGGTGCTTTTAACGAGCCGACGCGCATGGCGATCAATTCCAGCGATTGTGTACTCATTCTGGATAACGGCAACAATCGGATTGTTGTGGTCGATCGCAACAACAGTTTCGTGACGGAGTTCGGCTCTGTGGGCGCCGGTGACGGGCAGTTTAGCAGTCCTCTGGGCATCGGGATCGACTCTTCGAACGATAAGGTCTACATCGCCGATACGGGCAACAACCGTACCCAGACCTTCGAGTACCTCGGCAGCTACTACGATGACGTACAGGTAACTGTCGATAACACACCGCCGGTCATATCGGGGGCACCGACGACCGCTGCTAACGCTAATGGGTGGTACAACGGGCCGGTCACGGTTCATTTCGATGCCAGCGATGCTACGTCTGGTGTACGGTCCTGTACGGGCGACCAGATCCTTTCGGGCGAGAGTACCAACCAGAATGTGACAGGGACTGCCATTGATGAGGCGGGTAATGTGAATACCACGACGGTCAGTGGCATCAACATCGATTTGACCGTTCCTGCGATAAGCTGCAGCTTATCAGGCGACGTCACAGGCGATGGCAGGCTCGGCCTGAACGTGAAGGCGACTCTGAGCGCGAGTGATAGCTTATCCGGGGTCGACTCGGTGAAGTACAGCCTTGACGGCGTGCAGTGGACCACGTATAGTGGTACATTTACCATTCCGTTCGGCGATCCGAGGACGCTTTACTATATGGTCACGGATAAGGCGGGTAATAGTGCCAGCGGGTCTTCATATCTGAATTTCGCGCCTGCGAGCTACTTCCACAGTGACGTCGCGACTGCAACGCCCACGCCGACTCCTTCCCCGGTGCCCACGCCCACGATCACTCCCACGCCTGTGGCAACGCCCGCGAATGACTCCAGTCCGCTGCCTTCGGCATCTGGCGAGACTGCCTCGCCATCGCCGGTGGGGACGGATATGCTGCCCATCATTGTTCTCGCCGTTGTGACGGTGACATTGCTGCAGTCGTGGAAAAAGTGAGCGTGGAGGACCGCCGCTCGCGCGTGCGCGCGTTTTCAGGGGTGGGGCTCGACACATGCCTTTTTGTGCCGGGCGGTCGTCTTCTACCGATAGATTTATAGCGTATATCGACCATGATAGTGCTGCGTTTTAGGGCACGTAGATCAGGGGTAGATCGCTTCCTTGGCATGGAAGAGGCCTCGGGTTCAATTCCCGACGTGTCCATTTTATTAATATATTGCTGTGTTGAATTTGAACTACATCTTACATAATGCATCTATATCAGGGGTTTCCTTTTCTATGGCTTGAATCTTGTAAATCAGCGTGTCTTTCTGAGATTTTTTGCAAGTACCCACTTTTGATTTTATTAAATACTCAAGCTGTGTAGATGGTACACATGCTTTTAAAGCTGCTTCTGTTTCTGGGAGCATATTATAAGATTGTTATTGATTGCCAAGCTTATATTTATCCCTTTAGCTTATTCGAATAAAATTCAAATATGGATCTGATTACCCGATAACACATTTATATTTTCAGAGTATTATTACTTGAATATCTAAGGGATATGTGGGTATACAGATGGTAGACTATAGGTTACACGTTTTCAGGTCTCCGGAATACAGGAGTGTCGTCGAGAAAGCAGTTTCATTTTTCGATGGCACACCAATAATAGATTTCCCAGTTTCCGAATCATTCCACGGAACCGGCGTCTATGGAATATACTACAAGGGCAGCTACCCACTCTACCAGAAGTATACAGAAATTAATACGCCTGCGTATCGTTTGCCAATCTACGTTGGAAAGGCGGTGCCACCTGGCTGGAGAGTCGGGAGGACAACACAAAGCATAGCGACAACAACATCCTTGTTCCGCCGCTTAAAGGAGCATGAGAGTAGTATACGCGCATGTACTGACCTTAACATCAGGGATTTCAAGTATCGATTTGTTATTCTTAGCGACGAGGAAGCCGACCTTATCAGCACGCTGGAGTCTACATTGATAAGGAAGCATCAGCCACTCTGGAACAACATTGTTGATGGTTTCGGCAACCATACGCCTGGAGAGGGTCGCTTCGACCAGGCCTGTTCTGAATGGGATGTCTTGCATCCAGGTAGAGTGTGGGCGGCGAGGTGCAGAGGAGAAAGGCCAGACATCAATAATATAAAAAATGAGATAGCTGATTATTTCTCACGATTATAATTTTCTTAGCTCTACTACTGATTCGTAGAGTTGTTCTTTCGCCTTTGCTTTTCCAACTCTTACTTCAGATTGTATGATGCTGTTGCCGATGCGAGTGGCGCGGGGCACATGAATATCTACCAGTTCAAGTCCTACAGATTCTGCAATCTTACCGAAATATACGTCAGTAGGTACGTGTACACCTTGCAAGATGCTGTTTCCGAGCACTACAAGGGCGGTCGAACCGGGGCGCTTAACATAATTAATTCCCTTTGCGAAGAGATAGCAATCGTTGAAGTATGATGCCGCATAGTTCGCCCATCCATTGCCGCCATAGATGCCCTTTTCTTGATTTAGTCCTCTGATTTCTTCGAGCCTTTCAACGATATCCGAGTCTGGAAGCATGAACGACAGGTCTATGCAGTCTTCTTCTCTGCATGTCTGCCAGTATTTGCCGAAGTTAGCGTGCTCAAGCTTCTTCATGTCATTAGTACTCTTAACAAAATCGAGCCAGTAGAGTTGCGGCCGGGTGTTTCGATTATAGTGATAGTTATTCAGGTACGGTGGGGACGTGATAAGAAGGTCGATGCTGCCTTCTTCCAGAAATTCTGCGTAGTTGAAGAAGCTATCATTGATGACTTTTACAGTCGGTGGTTCTATACATGATACCTTGTGCTTCATCCAGAGGATGTCTTTGCACATCTCCGTAAGCTTGCTGTATATCTCTTCACCAACAGCGAAGTCAAGGATATCCGATTTACCGGAGCTTATCCGTCTGCCAAGGCTCGGCTCATAAGAATAGTTCGAGAATTTCACCATTGTCGAGGCAAAGGCGAGTCGAAACACGTCGTGGATGCTTTCGTCCTCGATACAGTTGATATAATCGAAAACCCTTAGCACCTTACGCATAACAAGCGGGCTGTAGAAGTCGCTCCTAGTCTTAAAGCTCTCTGGCGGCTTGCTTATTGGCTCAGCGTTTGAAGCAACAGCTTCGTGATAGTAAGAGATGAATTTGCTTACATAGTGCCTTAGTCTTAACTCGTCGATTTGGTATGCAGTGGCCTTTATCCTTGATGCCATACACGGATAAGGATTAATCTCGAATCCTACCGCGTTGTTACACGCAAGCACCGATTCGACGAGTGTAGTACCAACGCCTGAGAACGGGTCTAGTACAGTACCTTTAATTGGCAGGTGCTGTTTTATCGCGTGGCTAACGAAGTCAGAGGAGAAGCCTGCTATCCATGGAACCCACCTGTGGATAGGCTGCGTCTTATTGCTTGCGAAGGCAGGATCATGGAACGATGAGCCGTTCTTGCTCGGGGCTACTCTAGCTTTGCCATTCTCATAATCGGATATTAGCTTGGACTGGATTTTCAAGGACATATCCTCCGAATTGCTTTACTGTTCGCCTCTTTTCTTCTTCTCTTCGCGGACATAGTTGACAGCTATGTAGCTGAGCAGGTTACTCAATGGTACTCCAGTCTCTTTGGATTCCTTTTCTAAAAAAGCTCTCGCCTCATCTGGCAATGAAATTGATATACGCTTTGACTGTTTGCCTTCAGAGGATTGCATATAGTTACTCACCACTATACTGCTAAGTACAATGCATATAATAGTATATATAACTCGTATATTGTCAAGTAAAATTCAATTTTAGATAATAATAGATTCTGTAATAATCTAATATTTACTATTATTTGCTTATATCCTATATTATTTTGTGCATTTCAGAATTTATTCCTAATTCTTTGGTAACAGCCGTTCATAACATGCCGAATATGTTTAACGTCGTAAGACCGTGGTAACTCCGGGGATCGTTTTTATGATCGAGCGGCTTTCGCACGTGACCATCATTGTCAAAGACATCGACGAGGCACTGGACTTCTATACCAAAAAGCTCGGCTTCATGAAAGTGACAGACAACGACATGGGCAACGGATACCGCTGGGTGACCGTGGCGCCAAAGGGTCAGAAAGACATCGAGTTCATCCTCCAGCACCCGAACCCGGAGATGCACGGCAATGCCGGCGCGAAGCAGCTCGCGAAGGAGATCGGAAAGGGCACGACGTGGGTGTTCAAGGTGGATGACTGCAAGAAGACCTGTGACCAGCTCAGGAAGAAGGGCGTCGAGATCCTGCAGGAGCCGGAGGCGCTGCCTTATGGCACCGAGGCCGTGTTCGCTGATCTGTATGGCAATCGGTTTGTGTTAATGGAAAGGTATTCTCCTTAATCCTCCCTTCCTCCTTAATCCTCCGTTTTAAAAAGTCTCCTTCACCTCCTTCACCTCCATGACCTCGTCTCCTTAGCCTCCTGGCACTCCATATCCCTCAAGGCGCCCGGAGGTCAAGGGAGGCACAGGAGTCAAGGGAGACAAGGTCATGGAGGAAAGGGAGGTCATGGAGAAACCGATAAGACGGAGGTCTATGGAGGAAGGGAGGACTAAGGAGACTGGTAAGATAAAATACGTCGACCTGTCGCAAAGTGAAAGCATATATCCCTTTCACACAATCTAATCATGAGGCATAATCATGTGTAATAACAACAATGCCACCGAGCTCTTCGCCGACGGCAAAATCGTATTCCCCGGAAAGGAGATCAACGCGGCGAAGCTGCCGTGGTACGAGCATCCCGCGTACAAGGGCGTATTCATGAAAGACCTGGTACTGGGCGCAGACACGAAAGGCGCCTTCAGCTGCCACGTCATCCTGGTAAAAAAGGGCTTCGAGGTGGGAATGCACGACCACAAGGCCGAGTGGGAGCTCAACGAGGTCATTGAGGGCACCGGGTACATGGTCATCGACGGTAAGAAAGTCGCCTGCAGGCCGGGCCTCTCATACGTTACCCCTCCTGAGATATCGCACGATGTGTCCGCACCGAACGAGGACATGATCATGACGGCGAAGTTCGTCCCGGCGCTGCGGTGAGTCGGCCACGCTCGCGCGCGTGAACGCGGGGCCTGGCGTTAGACATCCGATTGTCCGGGTATCTCACCCGCCGGAGAGCGTTTCGATCGTCTTCGCGATATGCCGCTGCCTGGTCTTGTCTTTTTTAGCCTCGTCGATCCACTGGACGTACTCTCTCTTATGCGAGTACGACAGCTTCTCGAATGCCTTCTTCGCTGTCTCGTTCCCGTCGAGCGCCCGTGCCAGATCATCGGGCGTTTCGACTCTGCGGGGTTCGTCGTCGGCTTCCAGGACGACCTGCACCATATCGCCGTGCGTCTTCCCTATGGCCTCGCGGATCTTCCTTACCACGCCAAGGTAGTAGACGCCATCATAGGGAAAGATCGAGCCCCGGTACGGTTGCCCGTCGATGGTGCACTTCACCGGCACCCGGCCCTTTTTGCCGAAGGCTTCCTGCACGTCGAACGGGATCGCGATGCTCGCGCCGTTCGTATTGTCATCCTTGATCAGTATCGCATCGAATGTCCTGCCCGTCATATGACAATCCCCTATATTGTCAGCTTAGCTCTCTTATTAAAATTTCATAAAACTTGTCCCTGGCCGCCCGCTCTTTCCATGGATCGTGCCCGCACTTCTCCAGCAGGATGAAGCGGAAATCTGCAATGACGTCTCGCAGCGGCTTCTCCACTCCGTCAGCGGGATGCGGATCGTAGTCCCCGTGGATGGCTACGACCGGGCAGCGGATCTGTTTCGCCATCTCCAGCAGCGTCCCGTTGCGCCGCAGCTCCTGGGCCTCATGCCAGACCTCCTGGAAGACGGCCTCCTGGAACTCGATCACGTCCTTTTCGTCTCCCGGCAGCAGGTCATAGCCGTCCGACTTAGACATCAGATTACCGTACAGCGAAAATAGCGTGGTCCTGTTCCTGTTGTCGGAGTTTTCGAGCGTTTCTGCCAGGATGCGGACCTGGTGCTTTTCCTCATCGCTCAGGCGGCTGAGCCGGGTTTCCATTATCCTTCTGGCGTACTTCTCCCCGAAAGGAGCGCTTCCCACCAGTATCAGCTTCTTCGCCATCTCCGGGTGTCTCGCGGCGAAAATGACGCTCAGCCAGGCTCCCCAGGAGTGGCCGATCAATGTGGCGGGCAAATCGCAGCTTTTCTGTAAAGTGCCGCGAAGCTCGTCGACCTGGCCATTGATGGTCGTCTCGGACTCAACGTGTTCGACGATGCCACAGTGCTTCGACAGTTCCCTGGCAACGGGAGCCATGCCGCCCGGAGCACCGGGGCCGCCGTGGATGACAGCCACCGAGTAGGGCGGTTTTCCGTACTTCCTGACGTAGATCATTCCCCTGACACCCCTTTCGCTACTCGTTCAGATGATCTATGTTTTAAGGGCTTTCAGCCTTCGAATATGAAGTCCCTGCGGCCGTCCCTACCCCCAGGACTTCCGCCGGCCCACGAGCAGGCTTATAATGATCTATTTATCCGTCGCATGTTTTATATAAACTACGGCATAACAGTGTGAGCTATGGAGATCGTCTATAATTCCATAGGTGTCATTCATTCACCATTCGTTGAAAAAGACCATACGCCCATCCAGAGCGTCTACAGCAAGACGGCGGGCGTAGTCGAGGTCTTTCCCGAGTATGCCGAAGGCCTGCGGGACATCGAAGGGTTTTCCCACCTCATCCTGATCTACCACTTTCACCACACGGAAGAATGTCGCCTGACCAGGAAGCCATTCCTGGACGGTTCGAAGGACCGCGGCATCTTCGCCATCCGCCACTTCTGCCGGCCCAACCCTATCGGGCTTTCCGTCGTGGAGCTGAAAAGCGTGAAGGGCAACCTCCTTGAGGTAGCAGGCATCGACGTCATCGACGGGACGCCGCTGCTGGACATCAAGCCGTATGTGAAGCAGTTCGACTGCCGCGAGGACGCCCGGAGTGGCTGGGTGGACGCCAGGAACCCGCAGCAGGAACAGGCTGATCAGTACACGCCAGAGAAGCTCAGGAAAAGTTGAGGCGCATTTTCGTGAATTTCCGGTCCGAGCCGCCAGTAGTTCTTGCTCATTTTTTCTTCTTATCCAGATTCTTCATCATGTCCTCGACCTCGCCGGCACCCTCGTCGTAGTGCTCCTGCTCGTCCGGAGCCAGTTCCTTCAGCAGCCGCAGAAACTCGCCGACGTGCTCCAGTTCTTCCTTAGCTACGTCCCGCAATACGGCGATTGCCAGCCTGTCATCGATGGATTCGGCAAGCTGCAGGTACAGTTGTGCTGCCTCGTACTCCGCGGCGATGTCGAACCTGATGGCTCGTATCAGCTCATCGTTGGTGAGCTTCCGGTCGGCTTTCATCCCTGAAAAGTTATTTGCGAACTCGGGCATAGAATGGTACCTCAGCAATAAAATAATATTTTATAATAAATATAATTAACTTGCTCTTTCGTGGCGATGGCGATGTTCGGAAGGAGGATCGGCAGGGAGCAGTAATCGCACGCTCGTTACTCGCTGTGCGGAAAATTCCGTTCGTCTAGATTGCCCCTGCTCGTCGGGGAAATCGCCGCTCCTTCCAGCGTTGCTCGCTGCGAAACGTTTATGGTCGGCCCGAAGAGATATCCTGTACGGGCCCTGCGTGCGGGGTTCTGGAGGAAGTGTATGTCGATGGTCGGCTGGCTGAACCTGCTTTCGGGCGCGGGCATGATCGCCGTCGGAGCGATCGCCATATATGCCTGGCGCAAGCGCGCCGGGATCGAGTATTTCCTGTTCGGCGCAGTCTTCTGGGCGGCAGCCATAGCCGTCAAGGTCGCCCTGGACCTGACCGTCACGCCGCAGCTAAACGGACTGCTGCCCTATCCTCTTGTCTCCAGCGTAATCCTCATGGGCCTGTACTTCGGGCTGCGCACCGGCGTCTTCGAGAGCGGCATCCCGTACGTGACCGCAAGGCTTGCGAAGCTGGCGCCCGGATTCGACCAGGCGGTGGCCATAGGCATCGGCGCGGGAGCTGCCGAGGCGTTCATCCTCGGCGCAGCATCGATGATGAACGTAACCGCCCTCATTCTTGTACCCGGGCTCATCGACTCGTACCCGTCGGCCACGCAGGCCGCCCTGGAGCTCCAGTTCAGCCTTCCGTTCATACCGCTTCCGATATGGGAGCGTCTGTTTACTCTCTTCTGCCACGTCTTTGCCATGGTGCTGGCCATGTACGCCCTCAGGGCTGGCTGGAAGTGGCTGTGTCTGTCGATCGCGTTCATGGCCCTGCTGGACGGCGCGCTCATACCGCTGCTCGTCTACGTGACGACGAAAACGTACGCTGGTAACCTGATCATCGAGGCCTTCGTCGGGGCCATGGGCATCGCCTCGATCGTCGGACTATACATTATGAGAGGCATTTATGAACGGCAAGTATCACAAGCCTGAGATGCGCATTCTGGGCATCGACGACTCGCCGCTCGTCTCGAAGGAGGTGCTGGTCGTCGGTGCCGTCATGCGGGGCGGGGGCTGGCTGGACGGGCTGCTGAGCACACACGTGGAGAAAGATGGCATGGACGCCACCGGGCGGCTGGCCACGATGATCACGGAGAGCAGGAACTATGGCCAGATACGGGTGGCCATGCTGAACGGGGTGACCTTCGGCGGCTTCAATGTGGTGGACATCGAGGCGCTTCACCATAGGACAGGGATGCCCGTCATAGTGATCACCCGCAGGCCTCCGGACATGGAAAGCATTTGCAGGGCGCTGGAAAACCTGAGCGAGCCCGGGATGAGGTACGAGGCCATGCTAAAGGCAGGCGAAGTACACGAGGTTCAGACGAAGTGGCGCGGCGGCCCGGTCTATTTTCAGTGTAACGGGATCGATAAAGAAGATGCGGCCCGGCTGATCGTGGACACGGCCGTGCATAGCCGGCTGCCTGAGCCGCTACGCGTCGCTCACATTATCGCTACAGGTATCGTGCTAGGCGAATCGAGGCGGCGGGCCTAGCTGAACCATCGCTGGGTCTTGCCGTAGTAGAACAGATAGATCGGCAGCAACGCCAGCAGCGCCAGTGGCGCCAGTAGCACGATGGACAGGGGATCCGTTTCGCTCAACGTGTAGATCATATACATGCCGGTGATCGCGCCCCCGGCGATCATGCTGGCAGTGACGATGGAGATCAGCGCGCCGAAGTTGTTCAGGAACTCAAGCTGGCTGTGCCGGTGCATGGCCTTGATGCCGATGCCGCGGAGCTCTTCCAGTTGCTGCGGCGTCAGGTTTTCCTCGTCGATAAATTCGGAAAGCTCTACCAGCAGAGGCACCACGTCCTCCGGGGTCTCCGCTTTCCTGATGTCCTTGAAGATGACGTCTACTTTCTTCTCGATCTTTTCCTTGGTCATATTGTCCAGGACAGTCATCAGTTGAATGATTAGAATAAAACATATAAAAGGCTATTGTTACAAAAATTTACTTATATATTCTTATGAGACCTTACTTGCGTAATCCGTTTTTAAAGTTTTCGATCAAAACCGGCTTTAAATATTATATTATTAGCTATATACGTATTCGGTTCCGCTTTACTGTTTTATACTTTGCATGGATATGTAATGATGATTTTCATGTCCAACGTCGCTAACAAGATTCTGTTCATCGTCATGGACGGGGCCTCGGACAGGCCCGTCGGAGGAAAGACACCGCTCGCCGTAGCCCGGAAGCCCAACATGGACGCGCTCGCTTTCGGAGGCATCAACGGCATCATGGATACCATTGCGCCGGGCATCCGCCCGGGATCTGATACTTCTCATCTGGCGCTGCTTGGCTACGACCCATACGAGTATTATACCGGCCGCGGGCCTTTCGAGGCCGCAGGCGTGGGCATCGACGTCAGGGGCGGCGACATAGCCTTCCGGGTCAACTTCGCCACGATCGAGAACGGAGTCGTCACCGATCGGAGAGCCGGGAGGATCGAAGATACTGACTCCCTGGCGAAAGCCATCAACGAGAAAGTCAAGGCGCCCGGCGTCGAGATCATCTTCAAGCGCTCCACGGGACACCGGGCTGCGCTGGTGCTCCGGGGCAAAGGGCTGTCGTCGGCGATTAGCGATACGGACCCGAAGAAGGAGGGAAATCCCATCAAGGAGAGCCACGCCACGGACGACACGCCCGAGGCAAAGCGGACCGCTGACATCGTCAACAGCATCTCACGCCAGGTCTCCGAAGTGCTGGACCACCAGCCCGTAAACGAAGAACGCCGGAAGAAAGGGCTGCCTCCCGGAAACGCAGTCCTCATCCGGGGCGCTGGCGTGGTGCCACACATCCCGCCCTTCGGCGAGCGCTACGGCATGAAGGGCGCCGTGGTGGCGCAGGCCGGCCTGATCATCGGCATCGGCAAGATGTGCGGCCTGGAGTACCTGTCTGTCGAGGGCGAGGACATCGAAGACCCGGTGAGACGCGTTCGGGCCAAGATACAGCGCGCAATCAGCGCGCTTCAGACGCACGACTTCGTGCTGCTGAACATCAAGGGCGCCGACGAGGCAGGCCACGATGGCGATTTCGACAAAAAGACTCGCTTCTTCGAGGCCGTGGACGATGCGTTCAAGCTGCTGGAGAGCCTGAAGGACACGCTCATCGTCGTCACCGCCGACCACAGCACACCCGTCTCGATCAAGGACCATTCGGCCGACCCGGTGCCCATCCTGATGCACGGGCCCGGCGTGCGGATCGACTCGGTCGAGCACTATAATGAGCTGGTGGCACACAAAGGCGGCCTGCTGCGGATACGTGGCATCGACGTCATGCCTATCGTGCTCGACCTGGCTAATAAGACTAAAAAGTTCGGGGCATGAGCCAAGAGATGCGTTGGCTATTTGCATATCTTTTTACATGCTTTCCCGTAGTTATAACATAAAGTTCACCAGGCACACCAAGTACACAAAACGTTTAAAAAGGCGTGCTGTGGCTTGTTGTCAACGAAATTGTGTACTCCGTGGACTTGGTGTACCTGGTGTTATAACCACGGGCTCAGCATATACAATTTTCAAAAATGGCTATACGCGGCGAAGCTAATTCACGACGACATGGTCGTCTCGGCCTCATCGGTCGCACTTTTTTTCTTCTGGCCGTCAGAGCCATTCTCGGACATCAGCATTCCGGTGGAAAGCGCAATGATCAACAGCACGAGCGTTGCGGGCAGGAGCGGCCCGAACCAGTCCTGGAGCAATACTCCGATGGCGATGGCCCATGGCCATAGTATGAACTCATAGTCGGCGAAGGCGTAATCCTTCAGCTTCATGCTCGCCTCTCCTGATATCTTCGCATGTCTCAGGTAGTAGAAATCGTACATGATGAAGACGATCAATACCAGCACGATGCCCGGCACCCAGCCGGCGAGCGCGCTGATGACCAGCGGAAGAGGAGACGCCAGGTTAAGCAGGTACAGCAGGCGTATAGTGCCATTCCACCCGAGGACGACAGGTATGGTCTTCAGCCCGTCATTCGAGTCTGACCGGATATCTTTCAGGTCCGAAAAGATCACGTTGATCAGTACCCTCAGAAACACAAAGCAGAATGCTGCCAGCAGCAGTGTCGCAGGGGCGTCGTTGGCGTACGTGGCGTACATGAGCACGGCGGCCAGCGCCCATTCGCCCGTGACGAAGTAGGTCTTGAATCCCGGGACGTACCTGGTCAGTCGCTTCAGGCACAGGGTGTACAGTATTCCTGCCGCCAGCAGGATGCCGACAATGATCCCGAGCTTCCATATGTCCCCCTGGTAAAGGACAACCGCAGCCGCCATTAATCCGACGTATGCGCTGATTAAAACAGGATATGCCTTTGCCTTCTTTTCCAGGTAGGACGTCCGGTCAGGCATGGTCAGCCGGTCCTTTTCCAGCTCCCCGTAATAGTTATATGAGTATACGATCAGCGGGCCGAGATATGAGATGGCCAGTATTGGCAAGTTCAGGGGGTCGTTCCTGGCCAGCGCGATGGCAATCACTATCGAAGGCAGCACCAGGGCTGCCACATGTCCTCCATGCACTAGCTCGTCGATGACCATCCGTGCAATACTTGCCAGGCTATGTCCATGTGGGGGAATATAATTTGCACCAAAATAATAACTTTTAAACTATGACCAAATAAACCTTTCTTTCACATATGTTATCACATGTGTAATCACATGACCTTAGAAAAGATGTTCAGGTCAGGAAATTTTAAGGATTTTGAGCCCGGTCATGGTCGTCATTGAGACGAGAAATCCGCCGGCAAAAACGAGGACTGCGAGGACCGGAGGATTCATGCCGGGGTAAGCCAGTTTCAGGAAGACACACAGGCTGCAGAACAGGAGTGATATAGTCAGCAGCATCCACCCGCCCCGGTTTAGTATGTAATCGAGCTCTATCATTCGTCTCATATGTCTATGATTAGTAAGCGCTTCCTCTATATTAAAATATCTTGATATAATTAAAAAGAAGTTATATGGCGATTTTATATAATGAGTTGCATTCCATGGCAGGCCCGACGACCGGCAGGACTCCGCCGGGCTATGGCACCTGCCCGAACTCGGATTTCGGCGCGCCGCAGATCGGGCACTCCTCCGGTGGCTCCTCGCCTTCGAAAATGTAAAGACAGACCGAGCACATCCACTTCATTTGCCTGCCTCCCTCACGCGTTTTGCGATATTGCGTCCGAACTCGACGCATTCGGCCTCTTGCTGTGAGGCCATCGGGTACCGTAAGTCCAGTGGCGGCTCGATAGTCTCCAGCTCCATCTCTTTGAGGCGGGCCATGATCTCTTTCACCGAGCCGCCCGCCCACCCATAGGAGCCGAAGGCCGAGGTCAGCTTGTTCTTTGGCTTCAGGCCCTTCAGGTAATAGAGGAATCCGCCCACAGTGGGGAATACCCCGTTGTTCAGCGTCGAAGACCCGATGAGGACCGCTTTCCCATCCTGTATTTCGTTGATCGCTTCGCTCATAGGCGACTTGCGCAGGTGGAATAGTTTGACTTCCACTCCGCCTTCGTCCATGGCGCCCTTAGCGATCAGGTGAGCCATCTTCTCAGTGCTCTCCCACATGGTGTCGTAGACGATGACGATCTTGTCTTTCGACTCGAACCGCGACCAGAGCCCGTAGGCATCGATGATCGTGCCGGGGTCGGTCCAGATGAGGCCATGGTCAGGAGCGATGATCTTCGGCGCCAGGTTAAGCGACGGCACCTTCGCCAGCAGGTTCTGGATCAGCTGCCCGAACGGCATGAGGATGTTCGCGTAGTACGTCTTCGCGTCGTCCAGTAGCACGTGCCGGTCGACCTCCCTGTCAAACCGCTGCGAACAGGCGACATGCTGCCCGAAGGCGTCGCTCGACAGGAGCACGTTGTCCGGCTCCACGTAGGTGAACATGCTGTCCGGCCAGTGTAGCATGGGCGTCTCGACGAAGCGCAGAGACTTTTTGCCCAGGCTCAGAATGTCGCCGGACTTCACGGCGGTCACCTCGAACCGGTCGCCGTATTTCTCGACGATGCCCTTTTTGCCCCGCTCGGACGCGTACACCTTCGCGTTCTTCGCCACGTCCATCACATGCGCGAACGATCCGAAATGGTCGCGTTCGAGGTGGTTGACGATCACGTAGTCGATCTTTGCCGGATCGACGATCTCCGCGACGCGGGCTAGCAGCTCTTCCCGGAACGGCTCCTTCACCGTGTCCACGAGCGCGATCTTCTCGTCGACGATCAGGTATGCGTTGTACGTGGTGCCCTTCGGCGTGGCGTAGCCGTGGAAGTCCCGGATCTCCCAGTCGATGGCCCCCACCCAGTACAGGCCTTTGGTGACTTCGATCATGGTAAAAATTCCTGGCAGTGCAGTGGTTTTTGCACTATCATAAACGTTTAATCACTATAAAATTATAAATCTTCTGCGCAGGTGCATCATCACGCGGAAAATGATATCCTGAACACCGTGCCCTTCCCCGGCACCATGGTGACCTGGCTGTCGATCTGCTGGGCGAGAGCATGGACTAGTTGCAGCCCTAGCGAAGAAGTGCTATCGAGGTCGAAGCCTGTGGGCATTCCTGTGCCGTCGTCGCCCACGACCAGCAGGTATTTCCCGTCGCTTTCCCGGTGAAGCTTGACGAAAATTTCTCCCGTCGCGTTCCCCGGGAACGCGTGCTTGAAGCTGTTGGTGACTAGCTCGTTCACGATCAGGCCGAGAGGGATGGCAACGTCGATGTTCAGTGATATGCCGTCGACATCTGTCTTCACGGCGATCCTGCCGCTGTCCGAGCCGTATGACTGCGACAGGTGGCCTATCAGGTTCCTGACGTACTCGGCGAAGTCTATGCTGGACAGGTCGCCGGACCCGTACAGCCGCTCGTGGATAAGAGCCATGCTCTTGATCCGGTTCCGGCTGTCTGCGAGGACCTCCCGGCTCGCCAGATCGCTCACCTGTGCCTCTTGGAGACTGAGAATGCTCGAGATGATCTGCAGGTTGTTCTTGACACGGTGGTGGATCTCTTTGAGAAGCGCGTCTTTCTCCTTGAGTGACGCCTTGATCTGCTCCTCGTTTCGTTTGAGCTCGGTGATGTCCCTGCCGACCGCCTGGAACTCAGAGACCTGCCCCCGCCGGTCGAATATGGCCCGGAAACTCCACTGCAGCCACTGGGCCCCGTCGTCCCGGTCGAAGCGGCATTCGAGGACGCCGGCAGGCCTGGTCACGGTCAGCGTAGGCAGCAGCGCTTCCACGTCGCTCCGAGCTGCCTGTGGCAGCAGGTGCAGGAAGTTCTGGCCCGGCCATGACCGAGAGTCCATGCCGAAGTGTCTGAGGTAGGCCTCGTTGGCGAATCCTATGGAGCCGTCGCCGCGGAAGCGGCAGATCAGCTCAGACTGGTCCTCGACGACCGCATGGTAACGGCTCTCGCTCTCGTGCAGTTTCTGATGGGACAGATCGAGCGAGACCAGCATGCCGTTGATGGCTCTGGAGAGGTTCGAGATCTCGTCGCTCCCGACCACTCTCACCCGGGCTGACAGGTCGTCGTTGGCAGTGATCTTTTTCACCGACGCGTGCAGGTCCATCAGACGGGACAGGACGATCTTCGACAGCAGGAACATGGCAATGGCGGCGATGATCACGCCAGTTGCGAGTGTCGCGAGGATGACATACGCGATCGTCTGTATCCCCTTAGCGTAGAACGGCCTGTCCTGCTCCACCCGCAGGATCAGCGTGGGCTTATCGAAGACGTCGTCGATCACCAGGTAGCCGCCGATGACGACGTCGTCCAGCGGGACTACGAGGGGCTGGTCGTCGACTGTCGAGAGATTGCGCGCATTGAGCACGTCCTCCGGGAGGCCTGGGTCGTCAACGTGGTACATGGACAAGTTGAGACGCGTCGTCCCGGCCAGGTCATCGACCCATCCCTCGTCGACATACCGGCCGATGAGCATCGTCCCGCGGGGCTCGCCCTGCTTCTTCCCATCCAGAATGGGCCGGGCGGCCACGAGCATCGTGCCCTCAGCCAGGTCCAGCACGCCGGATTTGTTGTCGCCCGCGGAGGTCAGCAGGAGCGGGCTACCGTTGTAGAGGAGGGGCTGTATACTCTCCTCTGGGACAGGGACCGCCTTCCGGTTCTTCATATCAAAGGCCTTGCCATAGGTGATGTCCCCTGTGCGGTCGACCATGAGGAGAAGGTCGATGTCCTGGGAGACGAACGTCTCGTCCCTCATGTTCTGCTCGATGTAGGACGCCTGGGGGTGGGCCATGTATGCATACGAGTCGTCCCGCGCCGCCCGGTCCGCGAGCAGCGCATCGATGGACTGCAGGTCCTTGTGGTAGGCGCCTTCGATCTGAGATACCTTCTGCTGCGTATCGTTCTGCTCCAGGCTGTAGAAGCTCCCCATGACAATGGAGTTCGAGAAAAGAAACTCGATTAGAATGAGTATTGCGAAGATCGCTACGATGACGACCAACGTTTTTTCGCGCAACAGCATGATAATACCGTCGCTACATGGAGATTCATGCCAGATTAAATAATCTTTCGGTTATCAATCTATAATTATGAAAGTATAATGCATTTACTTTCAAAAATCGGCAGAAAAGTAAAAGGTTGAGAGTCAGACTTCCATGCGCTCGCGTATGAGCATTGTTGTCCTGGCGGCATACATCCTGTCCGTCCGGCCCTTTGTATAGTCGAAACCATTTTTTCCCTGAAAGCATATCTTGCTATCATGCAGCATCCTAAAATTTACTTCGTCACTACCAACGCCGGCAAGATGCGCGAGGCCGCGCTCCTGTTTCGCGACTACTTCGACATCGAGCAGATCGACATGTCCTACCCCGAGCTGCAGGAGGACGACCTGTCGAAGATCGCCGCATATGGCGCAAAGTATTGTGCCGAGCAGTTGAACAGGCCGTTGTTCGTCGAGGACTCCGGGCTGTTCGTCGACGCGCTCAAGGGCTTTCCCGGGCCGTACTCGTCCTACGTCCAGCGCACCCTGGGAAACAAGGGCGTGCTCCGGCTCATGGAAGGCGAGAAAAACCGCCGTGCTGAGTTCAGGTCAGTGGTGGGCTACTGCGCCCCCGGCGAGGAGCCCACCACCTTCACTGGCATCTGGTGGGGCGAAATCCTGCCGGAAGAGGTGGGCTCGAATGGCTTCGGCTACGATCCGATCTTCTCTTACCGGAGATTCCCGGTGGGCGAAATGACCACCGAGCAGAAGAACGAGGTCAGCCACCGGACCCGGGCGCTGCTGCAGTTCCGCGAGTGGTACGAGAATAAGCTGTGCGCCATCCGGTAGCCGGCTTTCACGCCGAAACGACCATACAGAGTTCATTACCATTTCAAAAATGGCGTACAGGAACTACATTCATTTAATTTCATTTTTTTAAGGATAAATTTATTACACGCTCTCCATACATATCGACGGGAGTTAACTTGACCGGCAAAATCAGGCAAATGATTGACGATATCGTGCAAAAGCGTTCGAAAGGAAACGCGACGATCGCTTCCAGTACCAGGACCAAGCTCATCCTGAAAGGCATCGATGTCAGCAAATATACGGCAGCGTCGGACGACGATCCGGCCGTGATCGCACAGCTTGAGAATATCGCCAGAGAGATGGGGCTTTGAGGGGTATAGAAATGAGTGTCAGGACAGTTTATTCAACCAGGGATTCCGTGGAAGACGTCGTCGCCGACATCCGCGGCCAGCTTGAGGGGTTCCAGGCGAGAGCGCTGATCTTCTTCGCGTCGTCATACTTCGACCCGTCGATCAGCGAACAGATGAGCAAAGCCTTTGGCAGCGCCACCGTGTTCGGGTGCACGACCGCCGGCGAGATCGTCAGCGGCAAAATGCTGAAGGGTTCCGTCGTAGCCATGGCCTTCGACAAGAACACCGTCGAAGACGTCAGCGTGGCCGTGCTGGAAAACATCAAGGACCGCGTGGACGTCAAGCAGGCGTTCCACGCCTTCGAGGACCACTTCAATGCGCCGCTGCGGAAGATGGACTTGTCAAAGTACGCCGGCATCATCCTCGTCGACGGTCTCAGCGGCAAGGAAGAGCAGATCATGGACCAGATCGGAGACTACACCGACCTGGCCTTCATCGGCGGCTCCGCAGGCGACGACCTGAAGTTCCAGGCTACCCACCTGTACGCCAACGGGAAGACATACACTAACTCCGCGCTGCTCGTGCTGCTGCACCTGCCGAAGGGCTTCGACATCCTCAAGACACAGAGCTTCAAAGTGCTCGATAAGAAACTGACCGTCACTAAAGCCAGTTCCGGTCGCGAGGTTGCAGAGTTCAACGGCAAGCCCGCTGCTCTGGCATATGCGGAAGCCATCGGCACCACGGTGCCCGACGCCGCCAATCACTTCATGCGGCATCCGGTCGGACTCATGGTGGACGACGAGCCCTATGTCCGTAGCCCGCAGCGGCTCAACGGCAAGAACATGGTATTCTACTGTAACATCCCGCAGGGCATGGAAGTGTCGCTGCTCGAGTCCCTGGACATCGTCGAGGATACCCGCAAGGACCTGGCGGCGATGCAGAAAAAGATGGGCTCAGTCGCGGGCGTCATCAACTTCCACTGCATCCTGAGGACGCTGGCGCTGGAAACCGACAAGAAGACCGATGCGTACGGCAAGGTCTTCTCCGGCGTGCCGACCATCGGCTTCAGCACTTACGGCGAGGAGTACCTGGGGCACATCAACCAGACCTCCACGATGCTGTTCCTGAAGTAATTTAAAATAATTTCCAGGGCTCGGTCACGCGCGCGCACGCGAACCTGACCGGGCTTCTGGAGATTTTCCGGCCGCGGCCGCTTAATCCCTGTTTTTCTTGAGGCGGGCCAGATAGTACAGGTTGCCGCCGGCAAAGGCGAAGAAAGCGCCAATGAACAAGTAAATTACTTCGATGATGATCCCCCCAATGGCCATTATCACGAAGGCACCAACGGTGTATCCAATACCCAGGGAAAATATCTGGTCATTGTTATGAATCTGCTGCAGGAGTACGGGGATAAACAGGATAATGCTCGATGCGATGCATGCTGCGACACCGGCGACTACTGCTGTCTTGATCGCTTTGTCCTGGTTTGAGAGAAGCTTGCCGCACCATGCTACAGTCACCGCGCCCGCCAGCGAGAAGATAATGGCTACTAACAAATAATTCAGTATGCAGATCCCGCACGCCGGGCCAGACTCTCCTCCGTCCAGGCCTTGCGCGAAGATCGGCGCGGTCACTCAGTCGATCAGGATCTGGCTGATAATTGTGCACAGTGAGATAAGTGTCCCGGCCACTGCGCCCACAATGATGGCTCTGAGGAATCTGGTTTGCAAGGGTAATGACACCTGCGGCAGAAACATTCGCCGCTGTTCTATTAATGCGTTATGGCATAATCGATTAACAATCAGTTAATCTCGATGCTCTTGTCATCCTTGATGCGGTTGATGAAGTCCATCCCTATCTTCGTCTTCAGCTCGTTCTTGGACCTGATCGGAGTGACGAAACGGCCGGTGATCCATATGCGCTCTTTGTCGATGTGTATCGCTACCTTGTGCCCCTTCTCCATTTCATGGAGAAAATTCGGGAGCCCTTTGACAAAGATCGACGAAGCTTCCTTGATGAAAGCGGAATTCTCGACCCAGAGCAACTCTTCCAGTATAGCTACTGCCTTCTGCACGTCGCTATCGGGCTTCAGGGGTATCCTGATCTCGTCGAAGATATAGCCGCACGTGATCATTTCATCGTCGATGGAGAAGTCGCGGGAGTAATTCTGCACGGGCTGGTCCAGCACGATCAGGTTAGGCACGCTGATGATCTTCCCGGTCAGCTCGCCGCCCATCTTGTCGTCGTCGCCCACCTCGTCCATGATGATGTGGAACAACCCTACGTGCTTGACGTCGCCCTTGATGGAATTGCCGATACGGATGCGGTCTCCGATGTCGAAGATGCCGGACCAGCGGATGACGAAATGCCCGACAAAGCTGGCCAGGTACTTCTGCAGCGCCAGCGACAGGCCAATGGTAATGATAGTCAGATACACCGCTAGGCTCGGGTTGTAGAACGGCATCGCCAGGACTAGCGCTACCATCACGAGAATGACCAGCGTGATCAGCGTGTCCCGTACCCTGATCCTCCACAATGATCTAACCATGTGCCATCCCTTGCCAGAAGAAGGTTGTTTTGAGCAATGATAAAAGCTTTATCGTGTCTGTGCTGTCTGCCGCCGCCCGTGCGTAAAAAATGGGGTAAAAGAAGGTTTCAGGAGATGGTCATCCGGGCATCCAGCGCCAGGCAGCCGTTCCCTTTCTCGTAGACCTTCACCGGGTTGATGTCCAGCTCGATGATCTCCGGGAAGTCGGTGACAAGCTGCGACAGGCGCTCCAAGAATTCGACGAGCTTCGGGATGTCGGCAGGCTTCTCTCCCCGTACGCCCTCCAGCATCTGGTGCGTCTTGATGCCATAGATCATGCTCAGCGCGTCGTCCTGAGTCAGGGGCGCGACACGGAACTGCACGTCCTTCAGGACTTCCACGTAGATGCCGCCCAGCCCGAACATGATGAGCGGGCCCCACTGGGGGTCGCGGTTCATGCCCAGGATGACTTCCTTGCCGCCCGTGGCCATCTGCTGGATGAGGACGCCCGTGATCATACAGTGAGGGACCGCCGCCTTGACGTCTCTCATCATTTTGTTGTACGCGTTGATTACTTCCTGGTCGTCCTGCAGCCCGACCCTGACGCCGCCTACGTCCGATTTGTGAATGATCTGCGGGGACACGATCTTCATGACCACCGGGTATCCGATCTCCTTCGCCGCCGCCACGGCCTTGTCCGCGCCATTGACGATGCGGTACTTCAGCGTGGGGATACCATAGGCCTCGAGCACGGGCAGCGCCTCCAGCCCGAGCACGCTGATACCCTCCTTGCGGGCATCGGCGATCACCTTTTTCACCACCGTCTTGTTCACGGCGAAAGCAGGAGGCTTCTCGTAGACGCGGTTCCGGATGTCGTGGTACTTCGTCAGCATGCGCATGGCGTAGGCCGCACGCTCCGGGTCATTGTAGTTGAGCAGCCGGCCCTGCTTGAGCACTTCCACTCCTTTGTCCATCTCGACACCGCCGATGAAGCTCGGCAGGATGGGCCTGTCAGTGGTCTTACGGATCTTCATGATCACGTTGGCGATCCCTACCGGGTCAGTCATTGCCTGCGGGGTGGCCACCACGATCACGCCGTCCACGTCCGGATCAGCGAGCACTATGTTGAGCGCAGTCTCGTACAGCGTCGCGCTGGCGTCGCCCAGCACGTCCACCGGGTTGTAGAGGCCGGCGGCTGCGGGCAGCGCTGCCCTCAGCTTCTCGATAGTCTCGGTCGAGAGGGTGGCGACCTGCAGGCCGTGCTTCACGCAGGCATCGGTGGCCAGGATGCCGGGGCCGCCGGCATTGGTCACGATGGCGACCCGGCTGCCGATCGGCACCGGCTGCGCGGAGAACCCGCCCGCCATGTCGAAGAACTCATCGATGGACTCGGCGCGGATCACGCCCGACTGGGCGAAGGCGGCATCGTAGGCGGAGTCCGCTCCGGCCAGGCTGCCTGTGTGCGACGATGCAGCGCGGGCGCCGGCGCTCGTCCGGCCGCTCTTGATGACCACGACGGGCTTCTTCTTCGATACTTCCCGGGCTACCTGCATGAACCGCTGGCCGTCGGTGATGCTCTCGAGGTAGGCGAGGATGACCTGAGTCTCTTTGTCGTCTTTCCAGGCCTGCATGAAGTCGATCTCGTTCAGGTCGGACTTGTTGCCCAGGCTGACGAAATTGACAAAGCCGATGTCGGTCATTTCCGACCAGTCCAGGATGGCGGTGCCCAGCGCACCGGACTGAGTGATAATAGAGACGTTGCCCCTCGGGGGCATTTTCTTGGCAAAGGACGCGTTGCATTTCGAAATGGTGTTGATAATGCCAAGACAGTTGGGTCCGACGATGCGGATATCATACTGTTTTGCGATTTCTTTGACCTCGTTCTCCAGCCGGGCGCCTTCAGGGCCGACCTCCTTGAAGCCGGCCGAGATGATCACCAGGTTCTTGATGCTCTTCTCGCCGCATTCGCGCACGGACTGGGGCACCATCTTCGACGGGATGACGATGACGGCCAGGTCGATCTCGCCAGGCACGTCTAGCACGTTCTTGTAGCACTTGAGGCCTTCGATCTCGTCCGCTTTAGGGTTGATCGGGTAAATGCGGCCTCCGAACCCGGAGATGAGGTTATCCAGGACCGCCCGGCCCACTTTGCCCTTCTCCTTCGACGCGCCTATTACCGCTACGCTTGCCGGGTAAAACATTTTCTCCAACATGGGTACTGCAACCGTCCAATTTTATTTTTATTTTTTAATATATTTTTAAACTGTTATCGTGAAATAATCTATCATTATTGACCATCGTAAATAGGATTACTAGTAAATAACTCTTACGAGCATACCCTGGCAGCATTACGCCGGTAAAAGCTATCGTTCTTTCTTTTCGACGAACTGAACTGGCATGACGTCGTTGGCGATTATAGAGTAGTCGCACTCTTCCTCGATCTTTTTTTAAAACTCCCATGACGTTTTCTGGCCTGGCTTCTTCCGGCCGTTCGCAAGTCCTGTCTGCAACTTAGTGGCCGGAAGACGCCAGGAGGCCAACACGCCGGGCTGATTTTTAATTATCAGGGGAGGACGGTCAGAGCGAAAACTATAATAACAATCGTGATGAATGATGAACTAAAATCATCACGATTAATCATTACTTAGTTTAAGGATGAGAAATATCGAAGTCGTACGATACCGCGGGAGGCCTATGTCCGAAGTAATAATACACGATCCGACCCTTTGCACCGGCTGCAGGCAGTGTATGACGGCATGCTCTTTTAAAAACTACAAGGCCTACAACTACGACCTCGCCCTTTGCAAGGTCATGGAGGACCCGCGGGGCGGATTCGTGCGGGTGCACTGTCAGCACTGCCGCGATCCTATGTGCAAGGCCGCCTGCCCGGCCGGAGCGATCAGCAAGGACGAGACGACGGGCTACGTGA
>JAEZKS010000116.1 GCA_023436075.1 Methanobacteriota archaeon | reverse complement strand
GGACAGTATGGACGGCCGGGTACGGCGATAACGGATCGGGCACCTGTGAGGACTACGAGCACCCGACGTTTCAGCCTGAGTTAACCATGGTACCCATCACAGATGTCGCTGTGATCTCTATCGGCAGCGGTGGCTTAACACTGGCGCTGAAGAATGACGGTACCGTATGGGGCTGGGGAAACAACGCCGACTTTGAGCTGGGTAACTACACATTGACCAATGCGCAGCTGACGCCTGTGCGAGTGGGAGGACTCGCTGACGTCATAGCGGTCTCTGCCGGCAGCAACTACGGGCTGGCACTGAAGAAAGACGGGACGGTATGGGCATGGGGCCGCAACGATCTGGGCAGCCTGGGAAACGGCGTTTATCAGCAGTTCAAGACGGCGGAACCGATCGAAATCGCCGGACTGGACCACGTGAAGGCGATATCGGCAAGGGCGACGCCGGGGATCGCGCTAAAAGATGATGGGACAGTATGGACATGGGGATTGCCGCAAAGTGGCCAGGGCGTGCCACCCTGGGAAAGCGACCAGAAGCTGCGCAAGATCTTCGGAGGGTCTCCGGAACAGAGCAATTCGCCAGCGTCAGAACCCACGATAACGCCGCAGCCGACGCGTCCGGCTCTCGATGGCAAGTACGCCGAATTCGGAGAGAGTAATATGACGACACAGGGCTGGGCCTCGTCGGTCAACGATACGATCCGGCACCTGGCCTTTGACGGCGCCGGATGCCTCTATGCGTTCGGGGACCAGACGATCTATCACCTGAATGAGAACGGCGAGCAGATGTGGAACGTGAGCATACCATCCCAGTGGAAGATCTATGAGACATACTGGCGGACCAGCTTCAACTTCCTGAGCTCATCACTACTGTCTCGTATACCGTCCCAGCAGGTGTTCGACACGAACAACGGATACCTGTACTTATATCTCACGCCATCGCAGCCGTATCCATCTTACAGCAACTACTTCGACAATAAGATTAGCACCGATGAGCTGGTCTGGGCCCTGATGGCCATAGCGCCCGACGGCCAGATCGCCTGGATACTGCCACTCGTAACGGACAAAGAGTACCTGGACTCGACCACTGTGCGGGCCATAGGAGACAGGGTATACTTGTTCCATAACTACAACGAGACAGTGATCGATAAGGAGGGCCACATCGTATTCACGATACCAGATATATCGGACCCGGCAGCGATCGACGAGCAGGGCAACCTCTATGTCACGCGGACGATCAAGAGATTCATGGAAGCGTCAGGTAACGGATATTCCGACTACCGTCTGCCGTCGTCGATCATCGAAGCATACGATCCTGACGGGTCCCTGCTCTGGAGCAAGGACATGGGCGAGAGACTGTTCCGGCAGTCCGTCGCCGAAGAGATAAGGCCCGTCTTCAGCGCCCTTCCCATTTACCAGAACGGCACGCTGTACGTGCCCGTGAAGAATGGCATCGTCTCCCTTGACACGAGCGGCAACGAGAAATGGTCGAAGCGATTCAGCGACGGGTACTATGGACTGTTCAACCTGATGCCGCTGGACGATGCCGGGAACGTCTACCTGGGCTACTTCGGCATTATGGGGCAATCGCCGCGAGCCGACAAACTCTACATGATCGGCAACGACGGCAAAGTTGCCGCAGGACCGCGGAGCTATAACGGCGTATACTGCGGGAATAACCATCCGGCGGCTGTGAATGGCATCATTTATGAGACAGAAATGAAGAATTTGAACAGCAAGACGCCGGTCGATGACCTTCCATATGCCACTATCCGCGCATACGACATCGCGAATGACACATACCTGTGGTTGTATAGGATAAACCTCAGCACCAGAACGATTGTGACAATCAACGACAGTGAGGCCCGATACATCGGCGACTTCCTTGAGAGAGGTTACTCCGACCCCGTGAAGCATATGGACGAGGTCCTGGGGAGAAATTTATCGTACACCCCGGATCCGAGCTACTACGTGATGGACTACATAGACGTCATTCCCGGCGCCGACGCCGTGTACGTCAGTTTCCGGGCGCTGAAATACGAGTACCCGGTGACGCTCGGGCAGTCGAAGGCCGCCTACGCCAGCGGCGTGTACACATTCAGTCCCGATGGGAAGCCGCTGGTGAAAACTGAGGCCGGATCACTCATCTCAGTCGTCGCCGTCAACAACAGTACACTTTTCTTCGGCACGGTCGACGGTCGGATATCGACGACAGCAGCGACAGTAGGAGCCGTTGCCGTTGCCGGCATCGCCCTGCTGGGGGCAATTGCGGTATTCGCTAAGTTGTTCCTCTTCGGCACAGTCGCCCGGGCAAGGTCGCAGCTTGATAAGAACGAGAACCGGAACATTGTGTCAGCCTACGTCAGGGAACACCCGGGCAGCACACTGTACGATATCTTGCGAGGCACACAGATGAACATGGGCACCGTGCGATACCACGTGTTCATCCTGAAGATGAACCATAAAATAGCCACATTCGATGACGGGAAGTTCGTCCGGTACTTCCCCAATTCCAATTCTTACAGCAAAGAGGAACAGATAGTCATTTCGCTCATGCGCAGGGAAGCTACCGGCAGGATCATCAATGCGCTCGTCAGCACGCCAGGCCTCACCAATGCGGAACTGAGCCAGCGGCTTTGCCAGCCGGACAGCGCTATGAGCAAGTTGTTAAAAGAGCTGTGCTCAAAAGACATTCTGGAAAAATCCATTACACACGATAACCGGCTTACGTACCATGTGAAAGAATGGTGCGCAGGCGTACTGGAGAAAAACACCCGGCATATCGACGGCACGGCAGACTTACCGGTTTAGTGTTAACTGATTGCGGTCATCGCCATAGCGACAGTGCCGATGGCGGAAGTCCGGGTGGTGAATCTGTCGGGCCTCATCTGATAAATGATAATGCGCAAGACGGAGTCATTGCCGTTCCATCTCGCGTATTTTTCTCATCTCGTCCGCGAAAGTCTCTGGCTCCTTGAGTCCGTGTCCCGTGACAACGACCGCAATTCTCGCGCCTTGCTCTATCGCGCCCAACGTATACGCCTTCTGCAGCCCGGCAAAGCTTAGAGCGCCGGACAGCTCTGCGAAGATGCCTTCATTCTTTGCCAGCATGTCCCTCGCCCGGGCAGCTTCTGCATCGCTGACCGCCACTCCTATGCCACTCGATTCACGGAGCGCCCGCAGCGCCCACGAGCCGTCCAGCGGATCGCCACATGCGACCGCATCCATCAGCGTGTGCGGGACGACCGGGACGATCTCGTCCGTGCCCTTCTCGAACGCCCTCACTACTGTGTTGCAGCCCTCCGCCTGCGCGCCGATGATCTTCGGCAGCTTCGCCAGCAATCCTACTTCCTTAAGCTCCTTCAGTCCCTTCCAGATACCGTGGAGCAGCGTGCCGTTCCCGACAGGGACAGCCAGGTAGTCCGGCGCTCTGCCGAGAACGTCGATGATCTCCAGCCCGACAGACTTCACGCCCTCGCCCCGGTACGGGTAGTCGCCGGCCAGATACCGGCCGTTCTCCTCGTACTCCTTTTTCGCAGCGAGCATGGCCATCGTATAGTCGCCGTTCACCCGTACGATCTTCGCGCCATGAGCCATCATCTGCAGCAGCTTGATCCGGGCAGTGTCATGGGGCACATAGATCGTACAGACGATGCCTGCTCGTGCGCAGTATGCCGCAACGCTGGCGCCCATGTTTCCCGTCGACGCGCAGACCAGCTCGTTCCGGCACTCTTCGCCGTGGTCGCACAGGTAGTCGTACGCCTCGGATATCTCCACCGTCGAGCCCCGGTCTTTGAAAGAACCGGTCGGGTTCGTGCCCTCGATCTTAAAGAAAATTTCTCGCTCCGGGAACAACGCCTTTTCTATGTTCCGCGATCGTATCAGCGGCGTACCGCCCTCCCCCATGGAGACAATGCTGCCTGATTTTATGGGCGGATAAAAGTCACGATACCGCCAGTGATCGAACGGAAGGCTCCGAAGCGCGTCCCAGGTAACTTTGCCCTTGATCTCATCATAATCGTAGACAAACTCCAGGCTATCCCCGCACTCGCAGCTGTAGCGGATCTCGCCTTTCGGGTACCGGCGGCCGCAGCGAGCGCATTGGAGATATTTCACCCGCATAAAAGGTGATATGCAATAAGAGATGACAAAGGTTTCCCGCTTATGAGAGGCATTGGCTTAAACAAGAGGACTCTGTGGCCGGCGGCCTCGCGCGCATGTATACTATGGCCGGGCTCGCGACGGGTTTCCCACCGTGGCTTTCGACTTCGAACGTCTGGAGCGGTTTTAGACCGCAGCGAGCGCAGCGGATGCGCAGCGAACGCAGCTTCTATTTAAAAAGCTAAGAATAAAACTTAAAGTTGCTGCGGTCGCTGCGTGGCGAAGCCTGCGTTCGCTGCGGCCTAAAACTTCGCTCTGGTACCGCAACGCATTGACAAAACAACAACTCCCAACCGAAGTGCCCCGGCAACTATAACGAGAGAGCCCTCCGGCTCGGTCACGTGCGTACGTTAAGACCAGGGGCAGGGCATACGACGATTGCCAGGGCCGTTTTTAGAAGCGGCGATTATGCGAGGTTACGCTCGGGCTTGCGGTAGATACGCTCGATCCCGTTGACCGCCACAAAGCTGGATCGCGCATCGCCTGTCAGCGTTTCGGTCTTGCCGATGACCAGGTAGCCGCCAGGGTTGAGGGCGTTGTAGAACGTGCCAAACAGTCTTGACTTCTGCTGATCGGAGAAATATATCATGACATTGCGGCACAAGATGAGGTCAAAGTAGCCGCCGAAGGCGCTGTCGTCGATCAGGTTGAAGTGCCTGAAGGTGACGTTGCGCTTGATGTCGTCCCTGACCGCGATCTTTCCTTCCGGTCCCGGCAGGGTGAAGCGTTCCAGGTACGCCTTATCTGCGTTCTTCAGGGAGACTGGATCGTATACGCCATCCTTCGCCCGCTGCATGCAGGCGTCGTCGATGTCGGTGGCGTACAGCCTCAGTGTGAACTGGCTGTAGTCCTTGCCCAGCAGGTCGTTCAGGATCATGGAGATCGAGTAGACCTCCTCCCCGCAGGCACAGCCAGCGCTCCATATCCGAATGTTCCGGCGCCCACTCCCCTTCTTTTCATCGATGATCGCTGGGATCACCTTTTCCCGGATCATCCTGAAAGTCTCCTTGTCCCGGAAAAATTCCGACACGTTGATGGTGAACGCGTCCACGACCTTATCGTACTCGTCAGGAGCTGTGTCGAGCATCTCGGAGTACTTCCGATAGGTGTTAGCTCCGAGCACTTTCATCCGCGTCGACAGGCGGCGCGCGATGTAGCTGTCCTTATACTGCCCCAGGTCGATGCCTGTGCGCTTGTGGACCTTAGCGATGAGCACTCTCAGGTCAGGATCGTGGATTTGTTCCATCTCAGGAAACCTTGTATCCAGGATGATATATAAGCTTTACCGGTTATGGCTTCGGTGCTTGCCGTTTTTTTCAATTTTGAAATTACATCTTGGAGAGGCTCCGGTGGTTACACGACGAGGTCTCGGAGGTCGGCAAGAGGTCTCAGAGCTTCAACACAGAGGTCACAGAGGGCACAGAGGTATCACGGAGGTTTTTTAAATAAAGCGGCTGCTACATGAGCCATGTTTTATTCGTCCTCTGTGCGTCCTCTGTGCCCTCTGTGACCTCTGTGTTGAAGCTCGGAGACCTCGGGTAACCTCGGAGACCTCTATGGAGTTGAAACTCGGAGACCTCTGCCGACCTCTGAAACCTCAGAAAAGATATTTTACTTTGCAACTGCTACTTCTCAATTATGAAAGACGACGCCTTCCTCTCCGGCACCCTGGGCCTCATCGATCTGTCCTGCGACCTTGCAAAGATCGACGACAGGCACCGGCTGATGCTGAAAAGCGTGTCCCGGAGGCTGTCGGTCGATTATCCGCTGACGGCCGATGACGGCAGTACCGTGATGGTCCGGGCGTACCGGTTCCAGCACAACGATGCCCGCGGACCGCTCAAAGGCGGCGTTCGTATCGCTCCTGACGTGACGGAAGCCGAAGTCACGGCGCTGTCGATGCTGATGTCGCTGAAGTGCGCCGTGCTGGGGCTGCCCTATGGTGGCGCTAAGGGCGGGATCGTCGCCGACATGAAAAAGCTGTCGCCGGGTGAGCAGGAGCGACTGTGCCGTGGCTATGTCCGCGCCATCTGGCCGGTCATCGGCCCGGACACGGACATCCCGGCACCGGACATGAACGTTTCGCAGGAAGCCATGGGCTGGATGACGGACGAGTACGAGCGGATGGCCGGCCGCCACGTGCCCGCGGCATTCACTGGCAAGCCGCTGGCGCTCGGCGGCAGCAAAGGTCGGAACACTGCGGTCGCATGGGGAGGAATATTCGTCATGGAAGAGGTCGAGCGCATGGAGAACACCCATTATGCGACCTATGCGGTCCAGGGCTTCGGCAACGTGGGCGGAAACCTTGCCCTGATCCTGCACAACAAGAACAAAAAAGTGGTGGCGGTCAGCGATTCGAAAGGCGGTATCTTCAGGGCAAACGGCCTTGATGCCCACGCCCTCATGCGCCACAAGGAAAAGACCGGCTCGGTCGTCGATTTTCCCGGCGCCGACAACATCACCAATGATGATCTGCTACAGCTTGGCGTCGACGTGCTGGTGCCGGCCGCCAAAGAGGACCAGATCAATGAAGGTAATGTGGATAAGATCAAGGCGAAGGTCGTCCTGTGCCTGGCCAACGGCCCCGTCGACCGCAAGGCCAGCGGGATCCTGGGTGCCCGGAACATCGTCGTAGTGCCCGACATCCTGGCCAACGGGGGCGGCGTGGCCGTCAGCTACTTCGAGTGGGTGCAGGGCCGGGAAGGCCTGTACTGGAGCGGAGCTGAGGTTTCCCAGAAACTGAAGGATGTCATGAAGCGCGCTTACAAAGATATACATGAGACTGCCAGGGAGCTTCATTGTGACATGTATACGGCCGCCTATGTGCTGGGCGTCCGCAACATCGTGGAAGCGATGAAAGCGAGAGCTGTTTAAGAACTAGTCGTGGCTTTGAGTCGTGGGACACGAAAGCACGAAACTACTTTTATATTAAAGCTCGAAATGCTCTAAAGCACAGTTAAGCCTCTAACTGCACAAAATCACGATTAAAAAGCAAATCCACGAAGACACGGCCTTTAAAACACGAATTAGAGCTCAAATGGCACTAAGACACCAACGAAACATGGCACGATGTGCTCGTCGCTAACACCATTCGAGTCCTTGCAATCGCCCTATGACCAACGGATAGCCTTGATAGCTAAGTGTGCGATACGTGTATTAGTTGGTGTCTTCGCACATTTTGCGCGTTAGTTCGTGTTTTAAAGGCCGTGCAGTTCGCGCATTCGATTTTTAATGGTGTGTTAGTGCAGTTCGAGGTTTAACCGTGCTTTAGAGCATTTCGTGCGTTCGCGTAATCTAAAAAAGAGTTTTCGTGTTTTCGTGTCCCACCACGGGATGTACCAACAAGAACTGGAACACATTCGACTATCGTTCAATGATGCTCCCGCCGGCCATGTCGACATATCTCTGGCACCAGTGAGCGGTACATACTTCCGGCTTGGTCTCCTGGATGCCGCAATAATATTTGCCGTCAGACCTTAATTCCAGAAAGGGACATTCGGAGACACGACGGCCATCTTGGTCTATCCAGAGAATGCCACCCGAAACCTGTCCGTCAGACCGTTCGATGCCTACCCGGGAGAGGATGTCCGTCCGACCGTCGAAGGTCCACCGGGCAATGTCGAGAGGAGATGCTTCCAGCCTCCAGCCGTACTTTCTGCAACATTCTCCGCATTGTATGCACCCGGCCATGATGCACAGTAGGCGGCTTGCCTTAAAAGATTTGTGTATTCAGACGATGGTTCCCGGAACTTCGCTGCCGCCGGGCTGGGGCATGAACTTCATGAGATGGCTGATCGCGAACGATAGAGCGCCGACCAGTGCCCGGGACTGCTCAGGGTCGAGGCTGACGTCCTTCCCGTGAAACTGGCCGGACTGCACGGAAATGCTATCCTCGACGATAAGGCTCAGTGTTTTTTCCACGTTGTCAAGGTTATTGTATGCCTGTTCCTGTTTTTGTACGATCATCGCTTTGAGGCCTTCGGTCTGGCCTTTGCCGGACCTGTCAAGCTCGCTCAGCTGTCTGAGGTTGTCCTGCACGATTTCTTTGACAAGCCTTATGTTCGACAGCGCGAATACGAGATCGATCATCTCTATGGGAGCGCTCGCAGAGCCGATGCCCGGGGATACGTCAGGACCGATCACCATGATCACCGTGCATTACACAACGCCCCGTAGATAAAACATGACCTCCTGCTAAAACGGAAATAGAGCTGGCATGTTGCTGAGCCTCGCGCATTCCCGTTGCGACCGCCGTCACGATTATTTTGCCGCCTTGCTGATCTCTTCGAACATACAGTCGATGCCGCTCTTCATCTGCACCGCAATGTCTGCCATCGAGATGACGCCGACAAGCTGGCTCCGGTCGTTAACCACCGGCAGCCTGCGTACCTGGTTCTTACCCATGGTCTGCAGGGCGTCGAAGACGTCGTCGTTCTCACTACACCCGATGATGTCTTTGGTCATGATGTCCGTGACCGGGACGTTGCGCGGGTCCTTTTCCGCTGCCACCGCCTTCATGGCGATCGCCCTGTCAGTCACCATCCCCTTAAGCTGATTCTCATCGACAACCATCACAGTGCCGACGTTCTGGGCTTTCATCTTCTTCGCCGCATCGGCGGCCGAGGATTTCGTATCCACGCACGCGATTTCCTTCGTCATGATGTCTTTGATTTTCATCGATATCCCCTGCCTGAACTTTCAGAGAATAATTGCTGCGTCGCGCATATGAGGTTATTTCACGTTTTGCACAGGGAAAAATCGAAACATGCTGACAGCCCCTACGCTGGCAGAGCTGTGAAATCCCGCAAAATGATTTATCCCATCGCGGGGGACAGATCGATAGTGGTGTTTAATATGTGTCTTAGCTGTGGATGCGGAGAACTCAATAACAAGCATGGCAATCCGAACAACATCACGATGGACGACCTGAAAAAAGCCGCACAGGCCGCCAACGAGAGCGTAGAAGACGCCGCGAAAAACATTGCGGATTCAGTAGGGCTCAGCTGTCGGTAAGCTGTGCTGGAACCCTTAATTATCTTTTTCTTATTCCTTGAGAAACCCTTTCTTCTGGAGCCAGTCGGCCTGAGGGCCGGTGTAGCGCCAGATGATGTCGCCCTTCTCGTCCTGGAAGTCCCATGGGACCACAATGACGATGTCGCCCTCTCGGACCCATGTCCTTTTCTTCATTTTGCCGCGGATGCGGCACATCCTGGTGGTGCTGTCCATGCATTGTACCGTGACGCGGCTCCCGCCGAGCATGTTCGTCACCGTGCCCAGCACCTCGCGTTCGTTCCTGTTGGGCGTTCTCACCCTCGTGACTGGCTCTCCTGGCGAAGTACCCGCCTTTTTTCTGTAAGAATTACCTGACCTGTTCAAATTATCACAATCTCCATGTATCGGATGGCCGGTGTCGATGCAGGCTTTGCCATTGCCGGCCTGAGAGATGCGCTATAAGCGGAAACCGCATACGAAAAATGAAGTCGTTCCGTATAATGATATAGCAATCTGCCGTTATGCATGATTCTTATCGCATAAAAACTTGCGCGGAATCGTCTGTGGCGCTATGGGTCGGTTTCGCAGTTTCATTCCACAAGGGCTTTAAGCGATCGAGTGATATGATGTCCAGATGAGCCGGGAAACGAGCATGGCGCCCGACGTCGAGATCAGGCTGGTCGACGCCTGGGACGTCGAGGAGATCGCCGATCTCTACCGGACCGGCGGCTGGTGGAAAGACACGTACGAGGCTGCGGGCCTTATCCCACTGATGAAGGGCAGCTTTGCCTTCGCAGTGGCCATCGACCGAAAGACTTCGAAGCTGACCGGGATGGGTAGGGTGATTTCCGACGGCGTATCAGACGGCTACATCCAGGACCTCGTCGTCCTGCCCGAGTACCGCAGAGGCGGCGTCGGCACGAAGATCGTTGCCACACTCATCGAAGCCTGCCGTGTGAAAGGCGTGCTCTGGATCGGGCTGATCGCAGAGCCGGGCTCGGAACGGTTCTACGAGGAGCTTGGCTTCAGAGCAATGCCGGGGCATGCCCCCATGATTTATTCGAGGAAAGAATAGATGCTATCACTGGACGATTTCAAGTCGGTCCGGCTGGAGGACCGGGAATTTTTCGCCCTGCACTATGCGAAGTATCCGCAGGCGCACAGCGACAACACCTTCACCAACATGGCTTGCTGGAATCACTATGCCCACTACAAGTACGCATATGTGAACGAAAGCATCCTCATCACGAGCACCATCGGAGGCGTCACGCGGTTCCGTCCGCCAATAGGCCCCCGGAACCCGGAGCTGATGAACGAAGTGATACGCCTCGCAGAAGAGACGGGCGACTGCGCTCCCATGGTTTTGATCGACGAGCCTACAGCAGAATGGATGAAGACGAATTTCCCATCTGCCGACCTTGTCCCTGACCGAGACCACTTCGAGTACGTCTACCGGGCGCAGGATCTCGCCGAACTTCCTAACGGCACTTACCATTCGACGCGCAGGCAACTCAACAAGTTCAGGAGAAACTACGCGTATTCCGTCGAGCACCTATCTGCCGGGAACAGCCATGAAGGGAAAGAGTTCCTCGAACAATGGTGCGAGTGGAAGCAGCGCGACGGGGAACTTGTGCTCGAGAATGAAAAAGAGGCGGTGATCTTTGCCATCGATCACTTCAATGAGCTCAGGCTGTCCGGCCTGCTCATCCGCGTGGACGGCCGCATCGGCGCCATGTCGATCTTCGAGCGGCTGAATGTCGACACTGCACTGATCCACTTCGAGAAGGGCATCGAGGACTACGAAGGCATCTACAAGGCGATCAACGCAGAAACGGCTGCCGTGCTTGCGAAGGACTTCGAGTTCATCAACCGGGAGAGCGACATGGGCGTCCTGGGGCTGCGCGAGGCGAAGACGAGGTATCACCCTCATCACATGGTCGAGATATATACACTGCGCAACCGGCCGAAGAGTTGCACCGGCGACGCACACATGGGCTGCGTGACCGGCACTGAGGCGTCCAGGCAATGGTAGCCTGATGCCTGCCCTTTTGTCACGGACCCGTCGCAAGAGCACGATATATTTATACTGCGTGGTAAAATCTTCTCTTTACTGCGCCGTCAGCAGCGTTATTATTTAGGTCAGAGAGCGCAGGCTGGTGTTCCGTAACTATGGCATCGCTTAACGATAAACGGATAATACTTCTCATCACCTGTATGACGGCGTTTACCACGCCGTTCCTTTCGTCGTCGGTCAACATTGCGCTGCCGACCATCAATGCGGATTTCTCGGTCACCGATCAGGCCCTGCTGAACTGGGTGGTCACCGGATTCATGCTCTCTGCCGCCATCTTCGTGGTTCCCTTCGGGCGCATCGCCGACGAGTTCGGCCGGAAGAAAGTCTTTGCCGCCGGCCTGCTGATCGTGGTAGTATCGTCACTTCTCTGCAGCCTGTCGAACTCAGTTTATATGCTGATCGCGTCCCGGGCGGTCGAAGGTGTCGGCAGTGCCATGATCTTCGGCACTTCCATGGCCATCCTCACCTCCGCCTATCCGCTGAAGGAGCGAGGGAAGGTGCTGGGCATCAATGTGGCGGTTACCTACGCCGGCTTATCGCTCGGGCCTGTCCTCGGCGGAGTCATCACAGAATATCTCGGGTGGAGGTACATCTATGCAGGCATCGCGGTCTATGCTCTCCTGGTCGCAGCCCTCGCACACTGGAAAATCCCGGAAGAGGAGCGCTGCGCGGAGAAGGCCCCGTTCGATCTGCCAGGGACAGCGCTTTACGCAGCCATGCTGATCTCGCTAATGTACGGGCTATCCGAGGTACAGACCGTCATGGGTGCCGGCCTGGCCGTCATGAGCCTGCTGCTGATGGCCGCATTCTTCTGGTGGGAGCTGCGGAGCCGGAACCCTGTGCTGAAGGTAAGCATCTTCCGGAAGAATACGGTGTTCATGTTCTCGAACCTCGCGGCGCTGATCAACTATAGCGCGACGGCTGCCGTGGCGTTCATGCTGAGCCTCTACTTGCATTACATGAAGGGGTTCCCGGCAGACCAGGCAGGGCTGATATTAATCGCCCAGCCGATCATGCAGGCGGTTTTCTCGCCGCTGACCGGGAAGCTGTCGGACCGGATGGAACCCCGCATTGTCGCATCGGCCGGCATGGCGCTCTGTGCCGTCGGCCTCGTCCTGTTCACCCTGATCTCCCCCGAAACATCGCTGCTGCTGGTCATCGCCGGCCTCATGTTCATGGGCCTGGGCTTTGCGCTTTTTTCGTCGCCCAACACCAACGCCATCATGAGCTCGGTCGAAAAATGCGACTACGGAGTGGCTTCAGGCATGGTAAGCACGATGCGCCTGATCGGCCAGATGCTGAGCCTCGGCATCGCAAACGTGATTTTTACCACCTTCATGGGACATGTGGAGATACCGGCGACGGGTCCCTACGACACGCTCATGCACAGCATCCAGGTAGCGTTCGTGGTCATGGCCGTACTATGCGTGCTCGGCGTCGTCTTTTCACTGGCACGGGGCAACCTGCGGGGTAAGGCCTCTGCGCCGCAGATAGCATCGCAGGTCAGCCGCAAGACCTGAACGCTACAGGTGATTTTACCGGTAAACGACGCGCGAATGACGATAGGTAGCTCTCGCTGCGCGTAGGCCTGCATGTGCATACGCACGGCGCAGGCCGCCCATTTAGTCCAGAGCCTTTGTACGAATTCAGGCGTTCATAAAATGAATCATGAGACACTGCTAAGTGTTAATGACACAGATAATATTCAATAAAAATAAAGGCACCCCAGGGGGGTGCCACTGCCTATAGACCTGCTATGGGTCAAGGATTCGCACTGCGGCAATTAGTTGATGCCGCGCAACGTGATCATGAAGTGCAGTACCTTGCTCGCCATCGGATGGTTATAGTCAATGTAGACTGAGCTGTTGTCGTAATCGCTCTCGTTGATCTGGATCGAGTCCACACGCACTATCTGCGATGTCCCCTGGTAGAAGTCGTAAAACAGGAAAGTCATGTTAACATAGGGAGTCTCGTTGATGCCAAGGAATCCGCTCAGATAGGACGTGACCTCGCTCATGTTGGCCGGCTGGATGAGCGATGGATCGTAGATACCGTAAACCTCAGGGCCCGGCTGTATGGTGATGTTTTTAGTCTCGCCTACTTTCATGCCTATGATCGCATTCTGGAAGTCGGAGAGCAATGTCGAATTGCCGATCGTAAACGTTAGCGGCTGGTAGGCCTTTTGGCCCATGGATTCCGCGTACTGAACGTACGCCTCGTCATAGATACCAGCGGCCTTCGCCAGCGTCTCGTTTGACGTTTCGATGATGGAAGTGTTGTCGTCAACCCAGAGGGCATAATCGACCGATACGTTATTGCCTGATCTGGCAACATCGGACGGCACGGGCGTCGGCGTTACTGTACTGCTGCATCCGCTGACTGCCATCGCCAGTGCGACGGCCGCGACCAGCAGGACAGCCATGATTATAGCTCGTTTATCTGACATAAATGATCACTGATGCTTTTAGATATGCGTGTTATGGGCTATTGCCTATAAATGCTTTATCGCCGCATCGTCCAATCAGCTTTCCGTGAAGCCATGTTGTGGCATGCGTTGTTTCACACGAAAGCACGAATCTCTTTTCATATGAAAACACTAAAGGTGTTAAAACACGGTTAAACCACGAAATGAAGTAAAACATGGCTTTTTAAAACACGAACTAAAGCACGACTGCATGAAGACACCAAAGATGTTGCACAGGCCTATTTTGGTGCTTTCGAACCATTGGAGCTTTAATTTATGTTTTCAAAAAGCCGTGCTTTCGAAAATTTAGAGATTTAACAGAGCGTTAATTCCTTTAGAGCTTTAAAATCTAAAAAGAGTTCGTGTTTTCGTGTGAAACGACGCAAAGCCAGACAAGCGGTCAGAAATCATCCTTGATCTTCTTGAGCATGATGGACATGAAGCCTGCCCTCGACGGGTCCATGGGG
>JAEZKS010000107.1 GCA_023436075.1 Methanobacteriota archaeon | reverse complement strand
GCCTTCTGCCGGGCTTCTTTCTTCAGGAAGATCGGCTTGCCCCGGACAATGCGCAATAAGAGCAGAGCAACGATGGCCAGCAGGCCCGAGAACACGCCGGTGAGGTTGAGGTATGCAGGGAAGAACCTGACGAAGAAGATCGACGCGAAGCCCAGCGTAAGCCCGGCGACGATGGACGGGACGAAGCCCTTCTTCACGCCGTTCCACCCGTCGGCCACCCAGAGCATGCCCAGCGACAGCCCGGTAGCGATCAGCGGCAGAAACAAGGTCACGTTCTGCGCCAGCAGGTTCACATCAAGGCCGAAGGCATCGGCCGGCGACTTGATGGGCACCGCGAGCAGCGAGAACGACGTCAGCGGATCATAGCCCAGACATGGCAATGCGATGGCTGCGACGGGAGAGAAGCCCAGCGCGATCATGATGGGCGGCAGCATGGTCACCGGCGTCGCGCCGACGGACACCAGGAACGTGCCCATCCCGACGTTCAGCAGCATGATCTGCTCGTACTTCTCCGCCGCAATGGTCTTGATGAACCCGGTAATGCTCTTGATGGCCCCGGTCACGTCCATCATCGTTACCTGCAAGATGGTGAAGAGCACCATCAGCGATATGCCGAACGACGCGAGCACTCCCGCGAAGGAAGCGTATAAGGCGATGTCCAGCGACGTCTTGAAAAACAGGACCGCGATGGCCAGGGTCAGCAGCCAGCCGACCACGCCCATGAACGTCCCGCCCTTCTTGAAGAACACCAGGCCGACGAAAACCACAATGATCGGTAAAATCGCCAGAAGGAAATCAATTATCTGAACCATGAAGATATACCACCTATAATTATTGTAATCATTGCTATGCTATAACATGGCGATTGACATGCTATAGCATAGCAATAGTCATTTCTTACTATTTAAGAATTGTGACAAACGGGTTCTGGCGACTTAGCGGTTGATCATATGGGGTGTGTAATCCCGGTTAATCAGCTTCATTACTCGCTTGATCTCCTCAAGTGCCTTCAGCCGGTCTTCGTGACTGATGCTATCAAGGCCGTTGAAGCTGAACAACACGAAGTCGAAATGCGAGTCCGGAAACCGCCCAAACCACAGACATCGCAAACCTCGAAACGCTTGCCCGGAAATATTTTCCGGCAGGTTTCGATCATTCCCTCAGAGTAGTCGATGCCAACGTATTCGCCGGCGACATCAGAGAAATAATGCGTCGTCCGCCCGGCACCGATGCCGATGTCAAGCATTTTTCCTCGTCGGATTTTGTCTTCGTATTTATTCAGGACGGCCAGTTCGGGTTTATGGAGAAAATGCAGCGGTACATATTCGCTGATCACACGTTTGTTTTCATAAACGCTTCTATTGTTCATATATTTACCAATTTTATATTAAACTATTAATATATATTAGTATCCTGGTTTAACTTTAAACGCTCTCGCTAACTTTTCAGACTAATCGGCAACAGGTCATCATGCAATGTAATATTTATAAATATAAATTTGCAGAAATTCGAATTAACTCTGAACAACCATATTTATCACTAATATCGATTAGCAGGATCTCGGAGTATTCCAACGACCTGCGAATCGAGACGTTTCATAAGTACATGAGGCGCCAGACGTATCTCGTCTTGACCTCGAAGCCCTGCCCGTATTTCTTCACATACTGGCCCGCCGGATCAGCCAGTTCCCTGAACGCAGCCTCTTCCGCATCTTCCTCGCTGCCAGCCCGGACCTTGAAAGTTACGTTTTCCTGGGCCGGGCCATGAAAAATCTGATTAGGCTTTATCCGGGTGATCGTTTCTGTCCGGCTGCCAGGGGAAACCGTGAAGCCGACCTCATAGTAATCCAGTTCTTCCTCATTCGGCGGCATATGAGATATGTCAGCTATTTTACTATATGAGACTGCGCCGATGTTAATCATGTATATCCCGCTTATAACCGTCTCTGCGCGCTCTGCACCGCCTCTGCGCTATCTAGAGAAAAAACAATTCTTTGGTACTCGACGCTAAGCCTGAAACAGGCAACATCGCCGATCCTGTAGTGCAGTACGATGGACGTTAACCCTCGCAGAAACCACAGAGACGCTGAAACAGGCATACAGTACTTGAGACAGAATAACGTCCAAAAAGTTTCAAGAAAGATACTAAAAGAGATACGCACGAATGATGTGGGGGGTCGCGCTCGGCCAGGGTGTTGTGGGGTTGGTGAGAGGGCTTCATTGCGCAACTGCCCATAGGCAGGGATATTTTTAATAATCGTTTTATAATTTTTATTTATTAATTGCGACCGATATTTTTTGTACTACCTAATCGTCATATATCGATCGGTTTGTTTTGTACCCTAATTTGCAATGAATAGATATTAATGTTACGCTGCGAAGCCGATTGGCATTATATAGTAAGCAATTTATTATTAAGCATTCTTCTGCTATCGCCCGTCGGAGAGCGTCATTTTTATTCATTCGAGCATCTCTTGCACAGCCTGGGCGGTATAGGACACGAAGGTACACGAAGCCGTTTAAATAAACTGGCTTAGTGTACAGTATTTATTCAAAAATCCTTTGTGAACCTTAGTGTCCTGATACAAGCATGTAAGCAATCTTCCACAAACAGCTATAACGAGCGAATTTTGACTGCAAAGCAAAAGGTTAAATAGTTACTCATGTATGTACATGCTATAACAAATATGTACATAAGTGTACATAACAATAGATCATATCGGTGTTTGCTATGAAGTCGAAAGACATTGTCATTGTCGGCGTATTGCTCGGCATCGGTGCCATCGTCC
The DNA here is from genome assembly GCA_023436075.1 of Methanobacteriota archaeon. Classification (GTDB taxonomy): domain Archaea; phylum Halobacteriota; class Methanocellia; order Methanocellales; family Methanocellaceae; genus Methanocella_A. The sequence continues at coordinate 2,240 of JAEZKS010000107.1, read as the reverse complement.
GGTACATATCCCTCGTGATACCTGGCGCCATTACCAGCAACCTCGTCATTGCGTTCTACGCACTTGCCATCGCGCTCATCCTCCCGAAATTTTCCGAGGCCATCGGCATCGGCATAGTCGCGGGCATTATTTGCGCGCTGATCAGCCATTCGGTGTTCCCTCCTGCAAACCTCATCAGCGAGCCGATAGGCGCGCTGGTAGCGCTGGGGGTCATCCTGGGCGCAGAGCGTTTCACTAAGAATACTGAGAGGAAAGACAACCTCATCGGATACCTGCTGGTCGCAATCAGTGCCATCGCGCTCGTCGTCTTCGGAGCGCTCGTAGTATTGCGTGACCTCGCGCCGGACTTGATCCCCGCTGCATGGAACAATCTGGACGGGACGCTGAAGATCATCACCGGACTGGCCTTCGTGGCGCTCCTGATCATCGGCCTGTACCTCATCCCGAATGTACTGCGCACGTACAAGGCAGGCGTCACAGCTTTGATCGCGACGCTGGCCAGCGGATTTACGTTCGCCATAGTCGCAGCGCTGGTCATCGTACAGGCTCCTACCTATCTGGCTAAATCTGCACCACCGGTCGACGCATTCGTCCTCGGCTTGCTGCCTATAGTCATCGGCTGCGCCGTCGTGAATTTCGTGATCGCGCAGGTGCTCTACGGCCCGGCAAAGAAGGCGATGAGATAAGCCGGACCGCCGGCATACATAAAGATCATCCTCCAACCTCCTTTTTTATTTCTTTTAACAAGGCCCTCTTGCACTACTGCCTGTATCAATAGCATACGGCTTGTGTTTCGGGACACAAAGGTACACGAAGAACTGTTAACCGAAAGGCTTCCGATTGCCATATTTTTAAAAAGCCCTTCGTGTACCTTCGTGTGCACTTACTGAACCTTAGTGTCCTAATTATTAGACTAATACCGTTCCTGCTCGTGCAAAACCTGATCAATGACTATTCGGGTTAATTATATCATCACATTATTATAAATCATAAAATCAGGGCTTTCAGCCGTTTCAGGATAAAAACAGGTCGACATACCGGAGGTGACAAACCGTATGGAAGCACAGGAGCTGGTCACGATCACCGTCGGAGGCCGCAAGGTGTCAGTCCCGGAGCGGACGACCACGACGGAGATCAGGACCATCGCCGGGCTGGACCGCGGGCATGTGCTCGCACGGACGACCGGCGGAATGAACAAGGTAGTCAGCGGCAGTCTCGAAGTGAGGGAGGGCGAAGCCTTCGTCGTGGGGCGGTCGTTCACGAAAGGATCGATGGACGACGTTCGCCTGATCGGCGAGCTTGAACGCCTCGCCCCTTTTTTCGACGTCGAGGTCGACGACCGGCTGAGCTGGGTACTCATCCATGGCTTCGGCCTGCCGGAAGGCTACAATCGCCCAAGAACAGACATTCTCTTCAATACTGCCGGGTTCCCTTATATCCCGCCGGCGAGCGTCTTTGGGGTATACATGGAACGGGGGCTTACTTACAAAGACATGCGACTGCCCAACTACTACGAGTCACTCACCCGTCGCATGTTCGACCGCGAATGGGCGTGGTTCTGCACCGGCCAGATCTCCTGGGACCCGCAGAAGGACGACCTCATGACATTCCTGGTCACGCTCGACCTGATGCTGGCCAATCCGCTCGGGGAGAGACTGGAGGACCGCGCCGATGCCTGAGCCTGGCCGTCAGTTCAAGGTGATTACGGGCAGGAAGGTGCGGAAACCAGGCCGTTCTTTAAAGATCATTTTTCCCGTGGGCGATTTTGCTCGCATGAACGCCGAATTTGCCGTTCAGGAAAAAGCAGGATGCGAAGGCTACGCCATAGCCCTGTGCGGCACCAGGGCAGGCGCCGGGAAACGATCGGCCGTCTGTATGGTCCGCAACCTGCATATTCCCGGCACAGGCGATCTCATCGACCGTTCCAGCGTCAGCGTCACGCCGACAGCCGACTTCATGGAAGCGGTCCTGGCTCGTGCCATGGAGCGCCGGAACAGCGTGCTCGAAATCCACACGCACCCCGGCTCCAGTTCTCCGTCGTTTTCCTCGGTGGATATGGACCACGGACTTGACAACGGGCGCTTCCTGACGTCCTGCCGCACCGGCTTCGGCATGCTGGTGATCGGAGCCGAAGGCTTCTCGGTCATGGAATACCACGGGGAAGACGACAGCCTGCGGACGCCAGAGTCTGCCGCCATCTCGATCATGACCCGGGCTGGCCTTTCCGATCTTTTTTCGTC
>JAEZKS010000181.1 GCA_023436075.1 Methanobacteriota archaeon | reverse complement strand
CCTTCGTCCTCCGCGAGCTTGACGATCTGCTTGTACAGGTCGATGGTGTTGCTTTCTGACTTGATGTCCAGCTCGATCATTTCCTTCAGCGTATTTCCTACCGTGACGCCGGCTGGCTGGACTACCGGCTTGGCCCCGAGATAGAAGAGCCGCTCGGCGATCTTCTCGGCGTGTTTCATTTCCGTGATGGCAATGCTCTTGAACTCATCCTGCACGGCAAAGCCTTTCACGCCAGACCACTGGACGTGTTGCCACATGTACTGGATCGAGACCTGTAATTCCATAGCAATGCCTTTATTCATCATGTCGAGGAGTTTCTGCGATGTCATGAACATTCACCCTTCACGTTTATATCGATTATTATACTAACATATATATAAATATAACACTTGATAAACTGGTCAGGGTCGCAGGTACGGAGGCATGGAAAGCTACGGATAAATAGAGATTACGATTAAAATAACCTGCATGCGTCCCTGGTCTGGGCAATAGATGCAGTGGCCGGGCCTGGCGACCCGGTCGCCTGCACTACAATTGCGCCTGCAAAGGCAGATCTGCGGCATGTTTCTCGCCGCCGGCATTCTCAAGCGTCTGCACCAGCTTTTTAAGCCGGTCAAGTGTTTCCGGGCTCAGGTGATGTTCCATGACACAGGCGTCCTTGTCGGCGATCTCGTCCGGCACTCCGGCCAGCCTGAGCAGCCCGACCAGCGTATCGTGCCTGTCTTTCACCGCCCTGCCGATCAGGGCTCCTTTCTCGGTCAGCGTTATTCCGCCGTACTTCTCGTAGGTGATGAGCCGCAGCGTCACCAGCTTCTTCAGCATCTCGGTCACGCTGGGGGCGCTGACCGACAACGCAAAAGAGAGGTCCCTGACCCTGACGTATCCCTTTTTATTCTGGATGTTGTAGATGGCCTCCAGATAATCCTCGGCCCTTTCACTGAGCATAAATCCAGAAGAGATTACTTGTTATATAACACTTTCCTAAAAATTTAGGGCGACCAAAATATTACTTGCATACCAGTTAAAAATGGCGCTCGTCTCTCTTTACGGGGACGCTTCGCCATGTGCCATCTTTTTTCCCTTCTCCGTGAGGACGTATGTCACGCCCTGGCTTACGCAATGACCCTTGACTCCGCAGTGACTGCAATTGCATTCTCCTGTGGCAGGAGCGTCGTCTTTGATCGTCAGGTATCCCCTTTTTACAAGGAAATCGATGGCACCTTCCATGGTCGAAACTTCCATGCCTGCCCGGGCTGCAAGGTCCTCTTTCCTCGATACGCCGCCGCTCTCGATCGCTCTGATCAAGTCCTTCATCATATTGTTTTCACTTCCTCTAGTTTTGCCCGATCATCGGGGCCGTGTCCGGGGATACGCACCATTATCATGCGATGCATCTCCGGGCACAGTATAATAAAAGACTAGGGCGATAAGAAAGTTGCACTAGAAATGTTAGGAAATCGCAGTGCTACCTAGCGTTTGCATGTGGCGCTTCAGCTGGCGATATGCGCAGGGACGATGAAAACGTATCTCATGTGTATTCTTTCACCTTACGTGCAATGGTCTCAGTAATCTCTTCGACACATTCGTTCATGATCAGGTGCCTGTCCAGGCGGAACTGCAACAGTTCCTTACGGGGCGCCTTTATGAGACCGAAGACTTTCCTGGTGTAGTCGAGCGTAAACAGCGGGTCGCCGTCGGCCGCGATGACCACGATCGGGCACCGGATGCTCCCGTCGCTCACCAGGCTCATATCGGCGTTGACCAGGCTGGACAGGAAGTACAGCGGGTAGCTGGTCAGGCCCAGCGGGTCCGTGTAGACCTGCTCGATGATCTCTTTGTCATGCGTGATCTTGTCGAGATCCAGATATACTGATAACGGCACCTGCAGGCCGGGAGCAATCCTGCTGCCTGCCTTCAGTGAAAGTGACAGGATGCCTTGCAAAGGCCGTAAGAACGGGGGAAACCGGGTGACGCCTATCGATTCAGGCAACTCCTGCAGCAGTACATTGTGGGGGAATGCCGCCCTGACGCGCGAGTCCTGTGCGGCCAGCGCGATGGCCAGGATGCCTCCCTGGCTCGATCCCATGATGACGACGTTATCGTTAAACCGCCCGATCGCATAAGTCACTGCATCTTTTCCGTTCCGGACTAAGTCCTCGAAACCATAGATCTTCTTTACCCTCGGGCTCTTACCGTGGCCGATCGGATGCACCCCGATCACGTTGAAGCCCTGCGAGGAGAGCAGGCCGAGAAAATCCCCGTAGAAAAGGCGATGTTCTGCTTGATTATGCCTATCGTCCTCCTGCCAAGCCTCATGACATACTCTATCTTCGAGAGGTCGTCAGACATCAGGGCGACATCCGCCGTCTCTAAAGCCGTACCAGAGCCGGTAGTTCCCATCGCGACCCCGACGTTAGCCCTGGCGAGCGCCGGCGCATCGTTGACGCCGTCGCCGACCATGACCACGTTTCCATGTTCCTGCCTGATAGCGTCTATCTTCGCGGCTTTGTCCTGCGGCAGGAGATCGGCATAGTAGCCATCCAGGCCTATTCGGTCTGCTATCGCCTTTGCTGTCTTGTCGTTGTCTCCGGTGAGCATGACGACCTTTTCTACTCCGGCCCTGTGAAGGAGCCCGACGATATCCTTGCTCGCCGCTCTCATCTCGTCGGCTATGCCGATGACGGCCAGGACTTCCCTGTCGTCGCCCAGTATCACCGGGGTCGTTGCATTTTTCTGGAATCGCTCGACTGCAGCTTTTACGTCAGGAGTGACCATTCCGTTGTCGAACATCTTCAGGTTCCCGAGACGATAGGCTTTGCCCGCTATGGTGCCGCGAACGCCCATTCCCGTGACAGACTCGAACCCGGTCATCGTATTATTGGTTCGCCTGCCGTTGCTTGCCGCGATTATCGCCTCGGCAAGCGGGTGCTCAGATCTGGACTCGAGTGTTGCCGCGATATCTATCACATCGTCCCGGCCAAGCGAGTCGAACGTGACCACGTCGGTGACCGCAGGCTTGCCTGCTGTCAGCGTACCTGTCTTGTCAAACGCTATTGCCCGGGCTCTTCCGATCTCTTCCAGATACGCCCCTCCTTTTATCAGTACGCCATTGCGCGACGAGTTCCCGATCGCCGCGACGATCGAGACCGGCGTGGATATGACGAGCGCGCAGGGGCATGTCCTGGCGCTGGCACAGGCTTCTCCAGGCTGTCGTTGCTACGAGTTTGGCCGGGAACGTTTTAGCGCTTACGGCAGGGCGAATGCCTACAAATAGCGCACGTTAGCGACGATCAGGACGGCCGTCGCCATCAGTGAGATGGCGGCGTAGGCCGGCCCGATGCCTCATTTGTTCATTTTTTCATTCGATCCAGCCTCAAAAATAATTAAAATGTTGTACTTCCCGTCCGATCGCCAAACTGCGACGGGCTGGCAATAGCCTGCCCGTCGTCCGACTGATTCTTGTCCGCCTCTGTGGCGGACCGGGGTGATGTTCGCATTTTAATCGTCAGGTTGTCGTCTCACCCGAACCCGAGCAGCATGCCTCCCTGGTATATGACGAACGCGATCATCCAGGCCAGGGCTGTCGAGAAAATGGCCTGAAATGCAGTCCACTTCCATCCTATCTCTCTTCCCATAGCCGCGAGTGCGGAAACACAGGGCACATACAGCAGTACGAACACCAGGAACGCGATTGCGGTCAGGGGGGTGAACAGGGTCTGTAGTCCGGCCAGCAGGCTCGCATTTCCATCGTCGCTGTCTATGTCCGCTACGCCCATGATCGTGCCCATGGTGCCCACGACGACCTCCTTGGCCAGGAAGCCGAACACGAGCGACACGCTGCTCTGCCAGTCACCGAACCCAAGTGGCGCGAAGATCGGCGAAATCGCGTTGCCGATAATGCCGATGGCGCTCTCCTGGCTCGCGTATTCCACGCCGAAGGGAACTGATGCCAGTACCCAGATGATGATCACCATCGCTAATATGACAGTACCCATCTTTTTAATGAAGATGAATCCTCTCTCCCACGTGTGGATGACGATGCCCTTGAGTGTTGGTACCCTGTAAGGCGGAAGCTCCATAAGGAACGGGGACAGCGTTCCTTTGAACAGCGTGTGCTTGAACACCAGGCCTGCCGATATCGCGACGATCATGCCCAGTAAATACAGCGAGAATACGACGATATCCTGCTTATCCGGGAATATCGCAGCGGCGAGGATAATATACACTGGCAGCCGGGCGGTACATGACATGAACGGCGTGATGAGAACTGTCAGCACTCTGTCCTTCTCGTTCTCCAGCGTCCTTGATGCCATGATGGCGGGCGTCGTGCAGCCGAACCCGAGGATCATCGGGAGGAACGACTTGCCGTGCAGCCCTATCTTGCTCATCAGCTTATCCATGACGAAGGCGGCTCTCGCCATATAACCGGAATCCTCCAGTATGGCGATGATAAGGAACAACGTGAATATTTGCGGGATGAATACGAATACTGACCCAAGGCCTCCGATGAGGGCGTCCGTCACGAACGACGTCAGGACCTCGGGCGATCCCATCGATCCAAGCGTATCTCCGGCATAGGTGGCCAGAGTGTCCGCGAAGAACGCGTCTACCATATCGGTCAGCGGGCTCGCCAGCGTGAACGTGATCCAGAACATGAGATACATCATGCCGAGGAAGATTGGTATGCCGAGCAGCCGGTGGGTGACAATCTTGTCGATCTTGTCCGAGGTGAATACCTTCTGGACCGCGTCTTTCCTCACTGTCTCCTTGGTGAGGCCGGCGATGAGCCCGTACCTGCCATCTGCCAGGATAGCGTCCACTTCCTCTCCGAAGATTTCCTCCAGGTGCTTACGGTCTGTCGCGGCGGCATTCAGGATTTCTTTTCCGCCGTTCATCTGCTCGAACAGAGCGACTATAGCCGAATCGTTCTCCAGGAGCTTGATGGCGGCCCAGCGGGCCCGGTATTTTTCCGGGAGCTTGACGTTCGCCTTTATCGACGCCTCGACGCGGTCGATGTGCCCGTCCAGCTCGTTGCCATAGCGCAACGGTGCCTGATCTTTGCCCTTAGCCGCAGCCTTCACGACCACGCCCATCAGGTCCTCGATGCCGAACTGCCGGTTCGCCTCGAGTTTGACCACGGGCACCCCGAGCAGCGATGAAATCTTCTTCTCGTCGATTTCGATGCCCCTGCTTCTGGCGATATCGGTCATGTTCAGCGCGATGACAACATTGGCGCCGATCTCCAGGAGCTCTGTCGTCATGTACAGGTTCCTTTCGATGTTGGCGGAGTCAATCACGTGGACGACTACGTCCGGGCTCTCCTCGATGATGTAGTCCCGGGCCACGATCTCTTCCATCGAGTACGCGGTCAGGCTGTAGGTGCCCGGGAGGTCGACAATGTTGAACGTCTGCCCGTTGAAGACGGTTTTGCCATCCTTCTTTTCCACGGTTTTTCCCGGCCAGTTGCCCACGTGCTGGTTAGCGCCGGTCAGCGCATTGAAGACCGTGGACTTGCCCACATTGGGGTTGCCGGCAAGCGCTATGTTATACGTTTTACTCATTTCATCTCCTCAACAAGTATCTCATTTGCCTGCTCTCTCCCCAGCATGAACCGGGAATCGAGCACCTTGAGCACGACGGGGCCATCGCGGTCGTTCTTGACGACGTCGATCTTCATGCCGGAGTACAGCCCGAGATCGCAGAGCCTTTTCGTCAGCTTCTCGTCGGTCTGCACATTCCTGATCCGGACCGTGTGGCCTTCGCCTGCATCCCCTAAGCGGATCATCCGATCCTCCTCACTTCCACGTTTTCAGCCTCGTTTTTCCTGAGCGTCAGGTGATACCATTTGATCTTCACCTGGATCGGATCGCCGAGCGGAGCCACCTTTTCCATCTCGATGGTCTCCCCTCTGACAATACCCATATCCAGGAGCCTCTTTCGGATGGCTCCGCCGCTCTTGAAAGCTACGATTTCCCCCTTTTCGCCCGGGGCCAGGTCTTTGAGCGATATTTCCATTTTCCCCTCTCCTCGGCCAGAGAGTACCGGACAAGCGGTCCTCGTTGCCGGGTTTTGATAAACGATAGCCCATTGGCCCTAGGTAGTAATAACGTATGCCCGAAACTTTTTAGGCGAACTGCGGCAGCCCCTAATGATGTTAGGATTAGTGTCGATAACCTAGCGCATGAGCTTCCGGCCTGGCATTGGAACCGCGGGAAATAGGCGGAATTAACCTCTTGCTGTGCAGGCGGCGCCCGAGCCCTGGCACATCGTTCTACGCATGTCGCAAATAAACGCCGTTAAACTGGCTACCGGCAAATACCGACGGGAAAATATATGTTATGATACATGCAAATAGTCAGGTTAATAGATCTGGGAAGATATGACTGAAGTGATAGTCCACGACCCCGCGTTGTGCACTGGCTGTCGGCAGTGCATGACGGCATGTTCTTTTAAGAAATACGGGACCTACAACTACAATCTGTCGCTGTGCAAGGTCATGGAGGACCCGCGGGGCGGATTCGTGCGGGTGCACTGTCAGCACTGCCGCGATCCTATGTGCAAGGCCGCCTGCCCGGCCGGAGCGATCAGCAAGGACGAGACGACGGGCTACGTGA
>JAEZKS010000030.1 GCA_023436075.1 Methanobacteriota archaeon | reverse complement strand
CGACAGTGTCAAGCTGGCCGCCCAATTCATCGAATACCTCGTCTACCGCTACAACATTCCGGAGAACAGCTACGTCACGCTCGCCCATCCGGCCGTCGAGAACGACCGGGGCCGCCGGAACCTGAAGGAAATCATCTCTGGCATGTCCATCGGACGTGCCGGCAGGCAGGCGTGGTCCGAAGCGTTCTGCGGGGCCATCCCCGCGTTCGACGGGCTCGACGCGATCAAGAAGACTTTCATGAGTGTCAACATGGGCTCCACGACGCTGGAGATTAGCGCCTTCAGGAACGGCGAGCCCGTGCACACGGTCACGCTCGGTACCATCAGCGGCAACGTGGTCGACCGCAAGATCCGCCTCGGCGTCCAGAACGAGACCCAGGGCATCGTAAACATCGACCTGAACACCGCGCGCAAATACAAAGAAGAGTTCGCCAACTTCATCGACTACAAGCCAGTCTATGACTCGGTCCATATCCACGACCGGGGCCAGTATGGCTTCAAGATCGAGAAGAGCATCATGAAGCCTATGGAAGAGTACGTCAACAACGTGATCGAGGCTATCATGGAGAACTTCTTCCCCCAGCTTGCTCAGGACCACTACCAGACCTACAAGAGAGTCCTGACCGAACCGATCATCCTGACCGGTGGCATGGCATGCATTCCGGGCCTGCGCGAGCGGGTGCAACAGCAGTTGTGCGACGAGCTGGAACAGAGCGTCACGGTCATATCGAGCGAGCGGCCCGACCTGGCGCCGGCCATCGGCGCATACCGTATTTCCGAGTACACGCTCAGCTATCGTGATTTTTAACAATAGGCATACGGACACAATGTACACATGTGGTCCTCTCAAGACTATCTTGAAACGGCTCCATAGTGTCCATCGTGCCCATTGTGCCCTCCATAAGACATTTATATTTTCGTTGCTCATTCAACTGTGATGGCCCTGTCCTTCACGTTCCAGTGGGATAGCACTCTTGACATTCTCCGGGTGCTGGTCGCTACTGCTATTCTCGGATACTCGTGTGTCACCGACTGGAAAGTCCGCCGGGCGCCCAACGCGCTATGGTACGTCATGGGCGGCTTCGGAGTGATCTTCGGCCTGTACCAGCTATGGCTGAACGACTTCAACCTCAGCTTCCTGATCTGGCTTGGTGCCGGCGTCCTGTTTATCTATATGCTCGTTTACCTCATTTTCCGGGTGGGCGGCTTCGGAGGTGCCGACGCCAAGGCGCTCATCGCCATCGCGATCATGTTCCCGCTGTATCCGGCGATCGATCTTGCCGGCTTCAACTTCCCGATCTCAGACGATATCATGTCTCCAGTGTTCGCGCTGGCCGTCCTCGGCAACGCCGTGGTGCTGAACATCATCGTTCCTCTCTGCATGCTCCTGTACAATCTGACCAGTACCCCTCCGAGCGAACTGCTGTCGAATCCGGTGGGGGCGTTCACTGGCTACAGGGCTCGCATCGGCGACCTGAAAGGGAAGCATCTGCGACTGATGCACCACTATGGCGAGGAAGATGGTAATGTGCAGAAACGCTGGGTCTTCAAAGGCTCTGAGATCGACGACAGTTCGGTGAAAGAGCTGGCAAAGTGGCGGGATGCAGGTAAGATCGGCGACAAGGTCTGGGTGACGCCCAAGCTGCCGTTCCTCATACCGATCACCCTGGGCTTTCTGGTCGGCGTTTTTTACGGGGACATCCTCATGCAGGTGGTATCCGCCCTTATGGGCCGGTGAGGTCCCGGAGGTCGGCGAGAGGTCACCGAGCTTCAACACAGAGGACTCAGAGGGCACAGAGGACGCACAGAGGATATTTAACAAAACGGCTGATGCATGAGCCAGTTTTTTATTCGTCCTCTGTGCGTCCTCTGTGTCCTCTGTGACCTCTGTGTTGAAGCTCGGTGTCCTCGTGTAACCTCTGAGACCTCTGTCAGTTCCAAAATGTATTTGTAAGCGTAACCTGTAAGTATTAGACTCGCATAAATGCTCATTTACATCGAACGAAGGAATGGTGCAACATGGCAAACCCGAACGACAAGGCGCTGCTTGACGTGCTGGAGCTGCTGCTCACGGCCGAGATATACAACAACTCGAGCACGCTGACGGAAGACGATCTGCCCCCTAACATACGTAAGCATTACTGGGACTCGGGGGAAAAGAAGGTCCACCGGCCGATAAAAGTGGTAGACTCGGACATCAAGGCGATATACAATCTCGACGATGCCCATTCGATCATGTCTTCCCTGCCCTTCGTGAATTTCGACGAATTCGGCTCGATCTTCACGCTTACCGTGCTCGACCTGGGCACCCGCTGGTTCGCGAAGAAGGACGTGAAAGAGCGCATCAACACGAACCCGGTGCTGGCCTACTATTACCAGAACTACGGTAACATCGACGTAGACTACAAGGAAGTGCGCTCCAGGAACCCGGCCAAGGAGTCCGACAAGGCCTGGATCGAGGGCCTGAGCAAGACCGTGGCAGAAGAAGGCGGCGACGAGGGCGTCGACATGCTCAAGCTCGTCCATATGACCGCCCCGGATGAGGTCGGCCAGAAGCTCGATGACATCGTCCTCACCCCTGATCAGGAGGCGGAGGTCGAGAAGATCGTGAAGGCCATCGAGTACCGGGACTACCTGCGAAAGATCGGGCTGCGCGAGATCGGCAAGCTGCTGTTCGTCGGCCCGCCAGGAACCGGCAAGACGTCCACGGCCCGGGCCATGTCGGCGAGACTCGGCCTGCCGTTCCTCGAGGTCAAGCTATCAATGATCACGTCGCAGTACCTGGGCGAAACCTCGAAGAACATCGACAAGGTGTTCGAACTGGCCAAGAAGATGAGCCCGTGCATCCTATTCATTGACGAGTTCGACTTCGTCGCGAAGACCCGTACGTCTGACGAGCACGCCGCGCTGAAGCGCGCCGTGAACACTCTGCTGAAATGCATCGACAACATCAGCCTGGTCAACGACGGCGTCCTGCTGATCGGCGCGACCAACCACCCGAAGCTACTGGACAACGCAGCATGGAGGCGATTCGACGAGATCGTCATGTTCCCGCTGCCAGACGTGGAGATGAGGGAGAAGATCTTCGGAATGGTGCTTGAGCCCATCGAGGGTAAATTCAACGTGAAACAGCTCGCATCCATGACCGAGAACTACTCTGGCTCCGACCTGCGGCTCGTGGTCCGTGAGGCAGTGCTGAACGCCCTGACCGAGGATCGCACCAAACTCACGCAGGACGACATGGTCCGCGCGGTCAAGCAGTTCGAGGAGCGCATTAACCTGAAGTTAAATGACGGGCAAAGCAGCTAAGTCTTTAACCTGGTTATAAGCTTTTTTGTGACGGGCCGGGCGCCCGTCGCGCGCGTACGCGTGCCCGGCCCGGAGGGGCCTATTGTTAAACCCCTGTGCCCTCCATGCCCCGTGTCCGATGCTCATTTTCCGGCTCACTGTTAAATATTCCGCCCGTAAAATTCTCTTGGTGTTCAATATGGGTAAGAAAGAAGGCGAAGCATGCGATACTACGCCGTGCCAGACCTGCGGCGCTTCCGTTGTCAAAGACGTCTGTTCAGGGTGCAACCGGCCGCCCAAAGAGTGCGTCTGCGACAAGGACGTGACCAGCTCGGTATACCCGATGTAACGGCTAGACGATCGATCCGGTATGAAGGGGCATAAGGCAAAGTATTTATCGACCGCCGGCGCCCCTTTCATACTGGTGGTCGTCGCATGGGCCATAAAAACACACGCATCTTCTGCACGATTTTTGTCCTGCTCGCGCTAAGCTTTGCAGTCCTGGCTATAACCGTCGCTGGCGCTCAATCTACTGTCACGCTGCAGCCTTCGGAGGTTGAGCTTGGAGACATCAGGAACGCCACTGTCACACTCTATTACTACGACTCCGTGAACCATAGCAAAGGCAATATCGTACATCTCCCCGACGGCCAGAACCCACAGGAAGTAGAATGGGACCCCGCGAAATCGGCGCCGGGTACCTATACGTTCTACAAGGTTCCGTTCGGTGTATACTACATCGAGGCGGTTCATAACAACCATTCCTATTTCGCCGTCGTTGACGTGGGTGAAGGCACGACGACAGCCAACGTCGCAATTCCGCCGGAATGGAAGCCCGTAGAGTCTGCGCCGGTCACAGTCACGCCTTCTCCGGTGCCGTCTCCCTCCCCATCCGCGTCGCCTTCGTCGACGCCCATGGCCACGCCTTCGCCGGGAATGACCACGATTTCTGCGCTGGCCGGGCTGACACTTGTCGCGCTGTACGTCGTCTATAAAAGAGAATAATCAAAAAGCGCAATCAGGCAGGCTTTATGGCCTGCCTGCATCTGTTCTTGCATGTTTTTCAGTATAAGCCATTACGCTTTGTTCAGCCATGAGATGGGAAACGTGAATGGCAATGTGATATAGCCAAGCTTGTTCGCCACAATCACTATCACCGCAACGATCATAATGACGAGCACGGCGATAATGATATACTCGACGAGGTGCGATTTCTTCTTTTCCTTCGGCAGCACCGTCTTTTCAGCAGCCGGCTCCGACTTTTCCGCAGGCTTTGCCTCAACCTTCAGGCCTTTCAGGAGCTGATCGACTGTCAGGTCGATCTGCGGGAGTCCGTTCTTGCCGATCATCAGGACCTTATACAGCAGGTCAGACTTTCCGTCATCAGACAGCTTCTGCTTGGCGACGATGTTCTTCAGACATGACTCCGCGATGCGGTAGTCGGTATAGACGCCAGTGTCGACCTTCGCCAGTTCAGTCGACAACCTCAGGGCCTGCGCGGCCGAGTCTTCGTCGCCGGCGGCGCCCAGCCTTTCGATCAGCAAGCTGACCTTCCGCTGTATGATCTCCACGTCTGTGTGCAGCTTCGCGATCTCCTTCTGGCTCAGCTTCCGCGCATCTTCTTTCGGCGTCACCGCCGGCAGGAAACGCTCGACTGACAGGCAGAGTTCCACGTAGCTGTCGAACCGCCCTGCAAAATCGAAATTGCGGTCGTTATAGGCGTTCCGCAACACGCCGAGCACTTCGCTGGACAGCAGCATGATCTCTTTCTTGTGCTCCGCCTTCTCCGCGTCTTTCTTCAGGTCGGCGAAATCCCTCTCGACATAGTTCATGATCTCCGGCGACTTGGAGGTCATCAGCTTCATGTAGGAGCCGAAGAAGAGCCTGTAGGCACGGGCCACGGCGTTGTCCTGTTCGATCAGCGAAAGGTCGAAACATTTCACCGCAGTCGTCACGTTAGCCGGGAATTGCTCAGGCGGGACGGAGAGCGACCTGGTGATGTATATCCTGCCCAGCCGCAGCAGCGTCTCGCTGTTCAGCAGCATGTGCGGCTTGAGCTGCTCGCCCAGCGCATCGAGGAACCGGTCGGCTGTCTTGTCTTCGTCAAGATCCTCGTAGCAACGCGACGTCAGGCTGGCCAGAGATATAGTCGACCAGGCACGGACGCTGTCATCCTTCGTGCTGCCAAAGATTGCGTACAGCGGGGAGAATGAGTTCCTGCCGCCCGCTGATCCAAGAGCATAGATGATGTCCTCTGCAGGCTTTTCATCACGGGCCTGGAGTGCCTTGAGCAGAGCGGGCTCAGCGTCCTCGCCTATGCTGCCGAGCGTATAGGCCGCGATCCACCGGATGTCCCGGTCGTTGTTGTCAAGTAGCTTGATCAGGTCTGCGATGGCCGGTCGGCCGATCTTGACCAGCGCATCGCTGATCCTGGCCCGGATGTCCACGTTCGCAGGGGCGATGTGAGCTATGAGGGGAATTACCGCCCGGTCGTCGCCGATGCGGCCCAGCGCGTAGATCGCGTTGACCTGCACCCTTGCGTCCGGGTTGTCAAGGGATTTCACGAGCGGCTCGACGGTAACGTTACCGATCTCGTAGAGCGCATTCACCGCCCTGGTGTCCAGGTCGTTCCAGGCGTAGAGCTGCCGGCTATGGAACCGCTGGACGATCGCCTCGATGGCCTTCATGTCGGTCTTCTGGCGGACCTCGTTGGCCGCAAAGCGGGCCATGGCTATGTCGTCACCCGATACGAGGAGTTCGACGAGCTGTGGCGATGCCTTCTGGTAATCGATCTGCCTGTAAGCCCAGAGTGCGTAGGACTGCACGTCAGCATCCGGGTCGGATACTGCATGGCGGATCAGCGGAATGACTGCCTGCGGGCTCTTCGCCTTTCCCAGGGCGATGGCCGCGTTGACCCGCACCAGCCGGTCTCGGTCGCCGAGGGCGTCGCACAGCGCCTGCACGTACTCCTCCCCGGGCGTCTCCTGGATGGCCCGGATGGCGCCGATCCTCGTCAGGAGGTCGGAGCTCTTGAGCGCTTCATGCAATTTCTGCTGGTTCCAGCCCACAGTTGGATATTCCGTCACTTCATCACCACTCTATGATCTTAATGAATCTGTCTTACTGTCTGCGTTAACGCATCTTAACGCCGGCATCGCCCGCTGTACGCCACTTCGGCCGACAGCTATACCGCTTTGTATAATTGCCGTTATAAGTATTAATATTTGCTTGTGTGGCTGTCCTGCAAAAACAGTCTGCGCCGGGGCGTGTTTTTCTTTTATCTGCCCGGAAAAAGGGACATGTGCCATATATTATTACTGGCGTTTGTATAATTATCTTAACAGGCTTCTGCCGACAAGTTTATTTTCCCTCAGCGTCATTCAAATGTAATCTGATTGCGGTGATCGCTTGAAGAACTTACGAGTAAGCGAAAAGGTCATCGATTTTATCAACGAGCAGAAGCGTGACTACCGCGTTTGCACGTCCTGTGGCGGCGCCATCCTGCTGCCGATCGCGATCAAGCGCCCCAAGCCCAACGACATCAAGATTCCTGTGGGCGATAACATTCTGTACGTCTCTGCGACGCAGGCCCAGTACATCGATGAAATCGACGATAGTGTGTTGATGACGTATTTGTATTGAGTATAGTCGCTCGTAAAACTGTTTGTGCAGGCATGGATTGTACAGGACATGGCTGTACGCATGCAACTTTTCAGAAATGACTATACACATAGATTTCACTGAATAATGCCAATGGTGCCAATTCTTTTATACTAAGCTTATAATCTAACACACGGCGAATCCATATGGATTTCAAGTACCTCGAGCACACAGCCGACGCTGAGTTTATCGCCTATGGCCAGACGCCGGACGAAGCCTTTGCGAACGCAGCCAGGGCTATGTTCAGCCTGGTGGTGGACCTGTCGAATGTTCAGCCCGTCGAAGCCCGCGAGATCAGCCTGACATCAGGCTCTCTGGAAGACCTGCTGTTCGACTGGCTGTCCGAGCTGCTGTTCCTTACAGAGGTAGACAGGCTTGTATTCTCGAAGTTCGAAGTCAGCATCACGAAAAACGGCGAATACTGGCTGAACGCATAGGCTTATGGCGAAGTGATCAGTCCACGCCATGAGATCTTTTTGCACATCAAGGCTGTCACATATCATGACCTCCGCGTAGAGAAAAAAGATAACTTCTTTGAAGCTCAAGTATTACTGGACATATGAGGCAGACCATGGCGAACGTCAGGAAAATCAGCGATGGAATCTATGAAGTGCCGCAGGACTCGAAGCCCGGCATGCACGTGCCCGGGCGCATATTCCTTTCAGACGCGTTGATCGGCGGCCTGGAAGCAGGCGCGATCGATCAGGTGGCGAACATGGCCACGCTGCCTGGCATACAGAAATATGCCATGGCGATGCCCGACGTACACATCGGCTACGGGTTCCCCATCGGCGGCGTCGGAGCATTCGACCTGGAGACTGGCGTGATCAGCCCCGGCGGCGTCGGTTTCGACATCAACTGCGGCGTCAGGCTGCTGCGCTCGGAGCTGCGCCGCGAGGACGTGCAGGCCCGGACAAAGGAGATCATCGAGCTGCTGTACAAGGAAGTTCCTTCCGGCGTGGGCTCTGAATCGTCGAAGCTCAAGGTGAACGACGCGACGCTCACCGAAGTCCTCAACCACGGCGCCCGCTGGGCAGTGGAGAACGGCTACGGCGTGAAGGCCGACCTGGATCACTGCGAGGAGAATGGCGAGATGAAAGGCGCCGACGCCTCGAAGGTCAGCCAGAAGGCTATGGCCCGGGGCAAGCCACAGCTCGGCACGCTGGGCAGCGGCAACCACTTCCTCGAAATCCAGGCAGTCGAGAAGATTTATGACCCTGTCGCTGCGAAGGCGTTCGGGCTGGAGGAAGGCCAGGTCACCGTCATGATCCACTGCGGCTCCCGTGGCGCCGGCCACCAGATATGCACCGACTACGTGCGCGTGCTGGAGCAGGCGTCGAAGAAGTACGGCATCCGGCTCTACGACCGGCAGCTTGCATGTGCTCCGCTGTCCTCAAAAGAAGCGCAGGATTACTACGGCGCCATGGCGGCAGGCGCCAACTACGCCTGGGCCAACCGGCACATCATCGCCCACTGGGTACGGCAGGCATTCTGCAAATTCTATAATTGTGACCTGAAGATGGACCTCGTCTACGACGTCGCCCACAACGTGGCCAAGTACGAAGAGCACGACGTCGACGGTGTCAAGAAGACACTTTGCGTCCACCGCAAAGGCGCCACCAGAGCTTTCGGGCCCGGCCGGGCCGAGGTAGCAGCATGCTACCGCGAGGTTGGCCAGCCGGTGATCATCCCTGGCAGCATGGGCAGCGCGTCATACGTGCTGGCCGGCACACAGAAGGCCATGGAGATGACCTTCGGCAGCACCTGCCACGGCGCGGGCCGGGTAATGAGCCGCACCGCCGCGCTGAAAGACGTCCGCGGAAGCGAGATCCAGCGGGAGCTTGCTGGCAGGGGGATCACGGTCGTCGCGCCGAACCCCAAGGCGATTGCGGAAGAGGCGCCCGAGGTCTACAAGGACATCGATGCAGTCGTAGATGTCGTGGACAGGCTGGGAATTTCGAAGAAGGTCGCCAGGCTGGTGCCTCTCGCAGTGGCTAAGGGATAAACTATCGCGTGCGCGCGAGGCTGCCCGGTCCACGCTCATGCGGACAGGGCGTGTTCTTTTTTCATTTCTCTTGCATGCCGGTGCAGCGCAGTTTCCAGCCGTACGATATCGATCTCGTTTTCATGGGCGTAGCGCTTCAGGTCCCTGATGCCCAGGGCTGCGGCGGCTTTCTCGACGTCGGGCACGAGCGGCGGATCAGCCTTCGGCCAGACCTTCTGCATGTCGCGTAAGAAGATTTCGACCGTCACTGGCCCGATACCTTTGCCTAACGCTTGTATCCGCTGCTCTAAGTCCTGCTCGTCCTTCGATTCCTCATACAGCCTGCTTAATTTGCCGTCATACTCTTTCAGCAGATGATCGGCGATTGCCAGCAGGCGATCTGCCGTGCTATCGTCATATCGCCGGTAGCCGCCCTTGCCAAGCAACTCGACAAGTCTGTTCCAGCCTGCTTTCTTAATTGCCTCCGGGTTTGTCAGACCGTGAGCTTCGAAAACTCTGTAAGTCTTCGTGGCGGACTCTTCGCGGATGGGCTTGGCGTAAAGAAAAGCAGCGATGAACCATTTCATGTAGGCCGAATCGCCTTTACGCAGGTCGATGCCCAGCATTTCCGAGTATGGCTGCCCCATCTCGTCGACGAGCTTATTTATGTCTACATTCATAGCTATGAGACTCTTGAATTCTCATATTGAAATGATATGAGCACATCTCGCGCGGGTTTTATGCATGCGCAGTATTCACTGTCCGTCAAGCTCGCCAAGGTATTTTAAGGCATGTACTCGTACACCCGGCACAGTTTTACAGCTCGCCAAGATTTTTAAGCAAAAGGCATAAAAGAGCCCTTTTATTGATCGTCCTTGGCGTGCTTGGCCCCTTGGCGCGCTTGGCGAGCTGTAAACGTCTTGGCGAGCTTCAGGACCTTGGCGCGCTTGATTTGGAACTGCGCCGGGAATCCTTTAGCAAATCGTAATAAAAGGTTAATCGATCTTGACGCGCTTTTTCAGCTTGCACGCCTGGCACGTCTCCTGTATCCCCGGCTCGCCGCAGGTCTTGCACTTCGCCAGCGGAACCTGTGGGTACTTCTCCCGTAGGCAGTCCACCATGTTCTCGAAGCCGCTTAAGATCGCGTACTTCGTCCCGGGGTGCTTGTACTCGAAATCGTTGAGCATATCTTTGATCTCGCCGCGCAGCGACTCGCTCGTGTACGGGCACTCGCCCATGTAGAATGGGAGTTGCTTGAGAAAGGCATACATCGCGACCTCTCGCTCTGGCACGTCCATCAGCGGCTTGATGCGGGGAATGAGGCCTTCCTGCGCCCTCGTCGGCCGTAGCCGTGCCAGCCGCTCGGTGTCGCCGTTCATCACATTGAGCATGACCGCCTGTGCTTCGTCGTCGAGGTTGTGTCCGGTGGCGAGCTTGTTCGCGCCTATGGCGCGGGCTTTCTGATTCAGCAGAGTACGCCGGAACACGCCACAGTAGGTACATGATGCTTCAGCCCTTTCTCTGCCGAGGATGTCGTCCAGCGTGTGGCCGATCTCATCCTTAAATGAAACTACGTAATGCGGCACGCCAAGACGGTCGCATAGCTCTTTCGCGTACGGTATGGAGAAGTTGCGATAGCCCTCGATGCCTTCGTCAATAGTGATCGCGGAGAATTTGATGTTAGACCTCTTGCTGAAGGTCTCGACAAGGATAGAAAGCGTGACCGCGCTGTCCTTGCCGCCACTCATGGCAACCGCTATGTGGTCACCTGGCATCGCCATGCGTTCTTTGCGCATCCGGCGTTTGATCTTCCGCTCCACGTCGGCGATCTCGTGGGCGGCGCAGAGATGCATTCCCGAATATCTCTGCTGGATCACGGCTTCGTTACGGCATTTGTCGCACTTCATTTCCGGTGCATGAATGTTGACAGGAGATGATAAACCTGTCGAAGCTCGGGCATTTCGGCGCGCGGAGCCATGGTTGAGCTGTCACCGGCCGGACTGCTGCTGCTTTGCGTACGTGCGCGCGACAAATTGCCAGGCCTGCGCAGTTGTGGTTTTTCCGTCCCAGTACATGAATCATGCCATATATTATAAAATCGAAATAAGCAGGCATGAGTCACAACTTTTATGTAGTAGTAATACCTTTCTACAGGAATGTTGGGCCCGTAGCTTAGCTAGGTGGAGCGCTCGGCTGATAACCGAGAGGCCCTGCGTTCAAATCGCAGCGGGCCCATCAAACTTCTCGTCGCCTTTCATTCTGCCCGTAAAGTTGCCATCATAGGCCCTTTTAAAATGATGACCGTTGCTGCAGCTAGGAAGTGTTATCATTCGCTGTATTAAACGAATTTACGATGGTCAATGGCAGACAAAAAATGAGGTCTCGCCGCGTAAAGCGTAAACGGTGCTACATCTGTGAAAGACGCATCCCGCCCGGCGAGGCGGTCAACGCCATAGTACGAGGTTTGTTGATCTGTCCGAACTGCGTCGTCTTACTGGTAAAATGGGGTACAATGCACATATAGACACGTTTCATTCAGAGTCCGCACATATCGTCATGCACGAAATGCTATGGCAAGAGTTCGGCTGATAATCGACTCCACTTTCAAATCGTGTGTCAACTCATTCCCCATTTTTGTTCTTTTATTCTATTTTTTAATACAATTAAATAATAATACAATATATAAATGATTACTACATTACACATTTTGCCTTATATGGTTAACGATACACCACCTGCCCTCTAATGGATGACAGAGAATAGTATTTCGACGCTACGCGGCCGCCAGGGCTGGATCGCTAACCAGTAAAAAGGGCATCAAAACAAGCCGGCTATGCCGCTGATTTATCATCATGGCAGGATGGCCCCCAAGAACTAATAGAAACTTAAGGAGGAACAGAGTGAATAAATATACCATGATACTACTTGTGGCATTTTTTATCATAACGATAGCTGCATCAACCTCGATAGCCACAGCAGCCCACCAGGAAATGATCGCCTTCTCATCCAACGGTGAGATTTATGTAATGAACGCTGACGGTTCGGGCGTGACACGCCTCACCAACAACCCGGCTAGTGATTGGCAACCGGACTGGTCTCCTGACGGTTCCAGGATCGCCTTCGTCTCCAACCGGGACGGGAACTCTGAGATTTATGTGATGAACGTTGATGGCTCGGGCGTGACACGCCTCACCAACAACCCCTATTATGATGATATGCCGGACTGGTCTCCTGATGGCTCCAGGATTGTCTTTTCATCCGATTTTGGTGACTGGATTGATATTTGCGTGATGAACGCTGACGGTTCGGGCCAGACACGCCTCACCTACGGCCCCGGTTATGAGTCGTCTCCAGATTGGTCTCCTGACGGCTCCAGGATCGCCTTCTCATTAGAAGCGGACACCCACCATATTTATGTGATGAACGCTGACGGCTCGGGCCAGACAATACTCACCTATGACCCAGCCGATCGCGATCCTATGTATTTAGATCCTGCCTGGTCTCCTGACGGCTCCAGGATCGCCTACACATACCTTGGAATTGACTCTGGACAGCCCGGTGGAATTTATGTGATGAACGCTGACGGCTCAGGCAAGACACGCCTCAGCGACGGTGACTACCCATCGTGGGGTATTGTTTCTGATCCTGATACCTGGGCCCCCGCGATTACCATCTGGTCCCCCACGGATAGAGCGTACCTGCTGAACGAGCAGGTAACTGTGAACTATTTAGCTATTGACGATTCCGGCGTCGCCTCCTGCGTGGGCAGCGTGCCCGACGGCGGCCTGCTGGATACCGGGACTGTGGGCTACAAGTCGTTCACCGTCACCGCGACCGACAACCATGGGAACGTCGAAACAACCACAGTGAATTACCAGGTGATCTATGCCTACAGCGGCCTGCTAAAGCCGATCAAAGGCGACGGGTCGAGTGTGTTCAGCGACAGTAGACCAGTACAGGTGAACTTCGAGCTGAAGGATGCCTATGGAAGGTCCGCAAGCGGGGCCACCGCTAAGCTATATGTGAAGCAGATCGCGCCAACGACAGGCATCGAGCTGCCCGCCACCTCGGCAGACCATAAGGTGCCAGGCAACCTCTTCCTCTGGAAGTCCAAAGGGTACGAGTACAAGCTGAACACCAAACCCCTCTCTGAGGGCACCTGGCAACTGCGCGTAGAATTGGATGACGGCACCTCGTACAGCACGGACATAAAACTCAAATAGCCGGCCGGCAACCGACATTATCCTTGAAGGCCGGGGTTATGCTCCGGCCATCCTTTTTATATCTTAAACGCTCTCCTGTTTAGACTGTCGATGTAAGCGTTAGGACTGCAAGGATAAACCGATTACAGGGGTATACTAGGCTCATGAGTAAAAAGATATAAAAAATTATAACAGCTAAGCCAATAGTTTAGCCAAGTCGGAATTGCTCAAAAAGACAGCGACAAGTGCTCTGCTGATAACCGAGAGG